>JAIRJR010000064.1 GCA_031260575.1 Tannerella sp. | reverse complement strand
CAAAGAGAATATTTTTGTACTGATAATTTGCCCGGAAAATAATAATATACCGGATATAAATAGGAAAGCGGAATGGAATCCCGATACAGCCAACAATCGCTATATGGAAATTGAACTGTTTAATACCCAACTTATTGCACTGCAATCATACTTAGAGAGATTTGCGATGAGCCTCACATCCAATCGCGATGATGCATTGGATCTTGTACAGGAGACCCTGCTCAAAGCGCTTTTATATCAAGATAAATATCAGCAAGACACGAATCTGAATGCCTGGGTATTCAAAATCATGAAAAATACATTTATTAATAACTATCGTAAAGCCATCAAACATGAAACAATAATAAACGGCAATGAGTACCAATTATTGGTAAACAATTGTATTGCACAGCTTACACCGGAATCAGATTATTCACAAAAGGAACTGAAACAGAATATCAATACGCTTCATCCCGATCTCAGAATTCCTTTCCAAATGTATGCGGATGGTTATAAATATAGAGAAATAGCGGATCATCTGAACTTAAATATCGGCACTGTAAAAAGTCGCATATTCCTCTCCAGACAAAAACTGATGAAGATATTACCGGATTATCATTACAGAAGATTGTCGGTTGTTGCGACACGCTATATACATCCTTGAAATTTACAATTAAATATATAAACATGTATTATATTTGTAATAGAAATGAAATGTTCATACCTTTGCACTTGATTTTTGTTCGCTTATGAATAAATTTTATGATAAATTTTTAGATGAGCTTGCACTGCGCTATCCCCGAAAGACAGAACTTGTGGACGCTCTGCTGGATATCCTTATATTGGAGAAAGAAAGTGTCTATCGCAGGTTGCGCAAGGATGTTTATTTTACATCCGAAGAAATGATGCAAATCGCCGGCGCCTGGAACATATCGCTCGATAATATCATCTGTACGACTCCCCATAAAACTAAGCCTTTTCATTTCAGCATGTTAGATTACATCAAACCTCAGGAAGCCGATTACAAAGTTTTTGAGGATTTTAACCGGGCAATGGAACTTGTTGTCAAAGACCCTGCCGGAAAAATGATAGAAGTGACAAACACCCTTCCCGGCACTATTTATTTGGAATATGATAACCTGACACGGTTTTTTACGATGAAATGGTTTTATAAATATGCTATACCCGAAGATACATTGGTATTTGCCGACACACACATACCGGATCGCATGCGCGAAATGGAAAGGGAATATATCGAGAGTGTACGAAATATTCACGAAGTATATACGATATGTGATAGCAGTTTTATTGAACATCTGATCAGTAACGTTCAATATTTCAAGTCTGTCAGGATGATAACACAGAAAGAAATCACTTTACTGAAAGACGAGTTGCTGGATATCATCGACTATATGGAGGATGCCGCACTCAAAGGTTATTTCCCGGAGACGGGGAATAAATTGTATTTTTACCTGTCGCATACATGGCTTGAAACCGAGTTTCTGCTTTATGAATCGAAATTTATGACGTTAAGCATGGTCAAGACATTGGAACTCGGCGGCATTTGCTCTTGGGATAAGAATGTTTTCGACAAATTTATGAATATGGTTCAATCCACCAAACGCTCGTCGGTTCTGCTTTCGGCCAGCAACGATTTACAGATAATCCGATTTTTCTCCAAACAGAAAGAATTGATAATGGAACTCGATAATGAGAAATAGTTCGTTATCAAATTGATGTGTCAGACTATTTGCGAAAAACCCGGGTTTCCTAAAACTGAAAATAGATAAACGGCACAATCCCTGCACTTTTAACTTGTACAACGATAAAGACAGCGATAATCAGGTATAAAGCCTGCAATGGCATGGGCGAATGAATTACGATATGTTTGATCCGGTTATCTACCTGCCGGGGGATAAAATGAAGGATATATCCTATGACAAGCAACAGGAAAACACCTGTATATCCCGTTATAAATTGCAAGATAAAATCGGGGCGAAAATCCGTAACTATTTGATTTAATATCTTAAACCCATCCTGTACGGAATCGGCACGAAAAAAAATCCATCCGAAACATACGACGTGAAATGTAAAAAGAATGCTCCATATCCTGCGAAGCGGACTCATTTCACTGCCTTCCGTCTTAAAGTAACGACCGAAGCGATTCATGGCAAATTTATGTACAGCCAATGCTACGCCATGAAGACCTCCCCAAAGTATAAATCTCAGTGCAGCGCCGTGCCATAAACCACCCAACAACATCGTGATCAACAAATGAACATAGGTTCGCACCTTCCCTTTCCGGTTGCCGCCCATCGAAATATACAAGTAGTCTTTCAACCAGCTTGAAAGCGAGATATGCCAGCGACGCCAAAATTCCGTGATGGTTGCCGATTGGTAAGGCGAATCAAAATTGATATTGAAGCGAATCCCCAACAATAATGCAATGCCGATAGCCATATCCGAATAGCCCGAAAAATCGCAATAAATCTGAAGGGCATAACCATATACACCCAATAAGTTTTCAAAACCCGAATACAAAGCCGGTGCATCGAAAATGCGGTCAACAAAGTTCACACTCAGATAATCGGAAATCACGCATTTCTTCAAAAGCCCGCAAATTATCAGATACAATGCTTCTCCCAATTGTTCGCGCGACAATGAAGGCTTTTTATACATTTGAGGGACAAAATCACGGGCACGGACAATCGGCCCGGCTACCAATCCCGTGAAAAAGGAAACAAAAAACAAATAATCCACCCAGCGAGTCAAGGGTTGAATCTTCGATCTGTATAAATCAATGATATAACTCAAAGATTGAAACGTAAAAAAGGATATTCCCACCGGCAGGAAGATGTCTAAAGGCGTATAGGAGAGTTGAGCCAAAGAAGGAATATCCAACCCAACTCCGACTTTCTGCAATGCCATCACACCTGTATTATAGAGAAAATTCGTGTATTTGAAATACCCCAATAAACCTAAATTTATACAAATACTGAGCACTACAAGCCATTTTCGTTTCTGTTTCGATTCAATCAGGGATAAGATTCTTCCGATCAGAAAATCGGAAGTAGCCGTAAAAATCAGTAAAACAAACCATAAGCCGCTCGTCTTATAATAGAAATAAAGTGAAAACAAAGATACATAGATGATCCGTGCCAGCGTGAACTTACGTAACGACATGAATATCAACAAAAAACCAATGAAAAGGAAAAAAAACAAACCGGTACTGAATAACATGGGAGAATCAGGTTGATAGACAAGCAGCCCTTCCAAACGCCCGATATCAAATTCTGATTGTAAAGCATTCAATAATTTATTCCAAAAGCTTTCCATTGTTATTCACTAATGATTAACTTCGCTCTCACCAAAGCTTTGAACAACATTTTCCCCTGTTCGTAGTACCCATCTACTGAAAAATGAACCCGATCCCTGCCTAACAATTTGGCTTCCTGCCATTTCAAACACGAATTGGCTCCTCCGGTCATCCCATATAAATCAAAACACGCCAAGCCTTCCCGTTGGGCATACTCCTTGATCACTTGGGCAACCAATGATATCTTTTCATTGCGTTCAAACCCTTTTCGGGTACGTTTGAAATTCTCGGCCGGTGTGGTCAACAAAATGGCAGTCGTCGGTAGATATCGCCTGATTAATTGAACAAACCGGTCGACCTGCAATTCAAACAGCGAACCGGTCAGATTGACGACAGTATGTGCCTCGTTGGTTCCCAGCGTAATGATTATCAGCGATGGTTGAAGTAATGCCAATTGTTGAAGATACGGTTCGCTTGAAAAATGCTTAAACATCGCACCATTTTGTCCGATTGCATGATATAAAATTCCGGAGTTGCCGTTCATCAACGAAAAGCCATAATAACAATTAGGTGTTTTCAGAATTGCCGGATCAAATTGCGGCGGCAGGTCGATCTGAGCTGCACTTTGCAAATTTAATGTTTGTGTTTCGGTATCCATCCGGAATGTGTCGACAGCGATATGGGGCAATCCGGTATCCATTCCCCAAGCCGTACTTACGCTTGAGGTGTCTTCCTCCGCAGGAAGCATGGGTAGAGCCAGGTCATCTCTAAACAATAATACTTTGTTAAATCCATATCCTGCTCCATTTTTAGGAATGACACTCACTGTAAAGTCGATCGTTTTCGATGCAGTTTGAATCCCAAGTCCTCCCAAACCCCAAATGGATTTCGGGGCGATTTGGATACAACGTCCTGCGATCCAATTATTTACTTTCGATGAGGTGATAAAGTAATCTTTAGGTTCATTGATTTTGGCTAACTTCAGAGGAGAAATCCACCCCCGACCGGCATTTCCGAAAGCCTGATGCATCATCCGCATTACCTGACCCGGATAAAACCCGGCTTGCACATGCGAATCGCCTATATGAACAATTTGAATCACCGTATCTTTTCCGGCAAGTAACCCATCCAATTCTTCCAGAAAACCATCCAACGAACGGCTCGAATCCGTTATCCGGCATAAAGAATCGATTGCAAAAGGAATCAACAATTCAACATCATCTTGTAAACGGGTCGGGGGGCGCAATTCCATTTTCAAAGGTTGGTCTTTCTTTACTTTCGACAAAGAAAAAGCATCCAAAGCCAAACCTGCGAAAATAGCCGTAGAGACAAGCGCTAAAATGAAAAACCATTCTTTCCTTTTCATTCTTCCGTTTGTTCCATTCTGTCATACAATTCCTTTTCGAGTAGTAATGCATCATACAACCGCGTAGCAATCTCCTTCCCTCCTCGAAAACTCAGATGTGTATAATCTTTTGCAGCCCAACGCCAGTTGACATACCGTACCATACTGTTTTCGCCGCCCATCGCATCATAAACGCTCCAAAAAGGCACCTGCGTTATCTTTGCCACCTGATATTGAGCCTTTAACAACGATACCACCTGCGGCATGGTTTGATATTCGCCGTTCTCGTAATGGCTGCGATCCGAAACACCCAGCAAAAGGATATCCGTTTCAGGAAAACAATCCCGGATATGTTGAATGACTTCAACCATCCTGTCACGATACCAGCCATATTCAAGTATTTCGCCGGTTGCCACATTCAAACCATATTGCAGGATAATGAGATCGTACGGCCGGACTTCGTTCAAAGCCATACAACTGTTCAGGTCTAAAGATTCAAGTTCCATACCGGAATTGCCCCGTAACGAAAAATTATCTACCACAACTCCGGTTTCATTCTCCAATACAATACCTAACGCCCTTAACCCCTCTGCATTACGAAAGAAAAATGTGCCGTCTGTAAATGAGCCTTTCATCTCATATTGAGTAATTGTTTCAGTCGCAGGCAATTCACCCGAAATTGTATCTCTTGATTGATTGCTTATCAAATGCAATTCCGAATTTACATTCTGTGAATAAATAAATTTGAGTGATGAAACCTTATCCAATCCCGGATATGTATTAACCGTTTTAAATGTTATGGTTGCCTCATCGTCTTCCGGCTCAAACAATAATCCGGACAATACATACCTGTATCTCCTTTCCGATTGTATCGAATTGGCTTTCCAGCCTTTTGAGGTCTGATTGATTGTCGGGCGATATTGTTCCACTTTCGAAGATATGGGTACAAATCCAACCCCGCTTCCGCCAAAATGCTTTTGCATCTTTGCCCTGAAATCGGCAATAATAATATCGCCTTCGATAAATGAATCTCCCATAAAAGCGATACGCACCGGACGGTCTAAAGAATTTATCCGGTTAAGCGTCGAGAAAAAATGTTTCAAACCGGTGTGTCCTACCGAAAAATCCTCGATCCTGACTTGAACCGTATCTGCGGCAACATCCGAATAGGCTGTCTTGTACAAAGAATCCCGTTCTAATAATTGAACCGCATTCAAGCCCCGAACCAACATTGAATCAGCTTCCTGAATAGTATCAACCTGTAATAGAAATATTTCATCAGGTTCATTGATCGACGGTTCAAGTGAAACTTCTTCAAGTCGTACCCGTATATCCGACAACAAATCCACTTTTTTTATCGCGAACCCAAAAATCTTATCCGGTAGCCTGTACAAACCGATACATGCAAGCATGGTCAGTAATACAATAGAAAGTAGCCTGCCAAAATAATTCCGGTCTGCCATTATTAAAAATAGGAATTGATTTCGATACCCACGGATAAGCGCGATAACAGATGATTACTGTAACCAATGAATCCCTTCATACACCGAGCTGAACACACCTAAAAGTAAGATTCCCGCAAGGCAAATCAGAAGGCTGATTCTGGTATAGGGGTCGCTTTTGAACGGTGCAACCGGAGAATCGTTGGGGTTGATATACATTGCCTTGACTACCAGCAGGTAATAATATAATGAAATGACGGTATTGACTATTGCGATGAAAACCAACACCTTAAATCCGGCTTCGAAAGCAGCCATAAAAATAAAGAATTTACTGAAGAATCCGGCAAAGGGAGGTATCCCTCCCAACGAAAATAAAGCCAATGTCATGATCAGTGATAATTTGGGATTGGTTTTATACAAACCATTGTAATCGTTTATCTCTACTTTGTCGTCAGTGTTTTGTTTGATTGTAGAAAGCACGCCGAAAACAGCCAGGTTGGCGAATAGATAGATTAAGATATAATATAAGGTTGCCGTTGTTCCGGTCGAACTTGCGCTGATAATCCCTAAAGCGATATAACCGGCCTGGGAGATGCTGCTGAAAGCAAAAAAACGTTTCAGGTTTTTCTGCCGGATCGCAAACAGATTGGCTATTGTAATGGAGGCGATGATCACCCAGTAAAGCATTTCCTGCCAAATCTCAATCATGGGGGCGAATACTTTCATCAAAATAATTAACAAAGCAAAAGCTGCTGCCCCTTTGGAAACAACCGATAGATAGGCGGTTACATTAACAGGCGCACCCTGATAGACGTCTGCCGTCCAGAGATGGAAGGGAACAAGCGAAATTTTAAAACCAAGCCCTGAAAAGAAAAATACCAAGCCAATAATTTGCAGTGGCGTGCCTTGGATAAGCGCCGCCATATCGTTGAAGTAGAGTGTACCTGTAGTTCCATAAAGAAAAGATATGCCATACAGCATCAACCCGGAAGAAAACATCGCCGACAAGATATACTTTGCACCGGCTTCGGCCGAATGATGCCTGTATTTATCGAACGCCACCAAACAAGCCATGGGAATGGTAGCCAATTCAAGACCAATTACAAATAACAGAAAATTTCCGGCGCTAATCATAAAAAACATACCCAATAGCGTAAACAGTGTCAGCGTATAAAACTCTCCCTGTTTATGTACGGTATCTTCGCGCTTCAACCAGGAGTCGGACTGCAACACCACGATCAGTGTACCTACTGTTAATATGGTTTTGAAAAAGTTGATGACCGGATCGCTCAGGTACATACCTCCAAACAGTTCGATATCCATACCGGATGGGGTCAGAAGGAGGACAGTATGAATTCCTGCCAATACACATACCAAAAGCTGAAAAAAGCGACGTAGCCTTCCGGTTGCAAATAAATCAAACAGAAATACGATGATAATCAATGCGATGAGTGATATTTCCGGACGCATATGTAATAACTGACTGTAATCCATATCTAATAACTGAATAATAAATTAATGAACCATTAAAATCACGCTATGATTGATCAACCGGCTTAATCCCAAAGGCAATATACCCATTCCGGCAATCGCAACAATCAGGAATAACAATGCGATCCGTTCGTCCCAGGTAGCGTCGGACTGCTGCAGGGATCCATTATTTAGTCCGATCGATCCGTAGATGATCTTGCCGATAAGTCGCAGGATATAGACAGCCGTAATCACAATCGATGCCGTCGCAATGATGGTCAAGGTACGTGCAAACACACTATTCACCTCGAAAGCCCCAACGAAGATGGTCATCTCGGCAACAAAACCGCTGAGTCCCGGAAGGCCGAGATTGGCTAATCCGGCAATCACATAACTAACAGAAAGGAATGGCATTACTTTCATCAATCCGCTCATCTCCCGGATATCGCGCGTATGCGTCCTGGCATAAATCATACCAATCAATGCAAAAAATAAGGCGGTCATGAGTCCATGTGAAAGCATCTGAAGGATAGCGCCGGTCATGGCTGTGCGGGTCATCATCAGGATAGCAAAAAGAACCAAGCTACAATGCGAAACCGACGAATAGGCGTTGATATATTTCAAGTCTTTCTGTACGCAGGCCGAAAAAGCGCCGTAAATAACACCGGTTGCAGTCAGAATCAAGAAAATCCAGGCTTGTTCGCCGGCTGCATCGGGCATCAGGGTTAATGCCACACGATAGCAACCATATCCTCCCAATTTCATCAACACACCGGCATGTAGCATCGAAACGGCAGTTGGCGCCGAAGCATGCCCATCGGGACTCCAGGTATGAAACGGAAACAAAGCGCCCAGCACACCAAAACCGACAAATGTCAGTGGAAAGAAAATCCGTTGCATCTCTAATGGCATATGTGTTTGTACCAACTCCGCAAGGTGCATTGATGTGGCTCCCGAACCAAAATAAATGCCCAATATGCCCATCAATATCAGCGCAGAACTTCCCATCAGCATCAATGTCAGTTTCATCGCCGAATATTCTTTCCGGCCGCTCCCCCAAATGCCTATCAACAGATACATGGGGATTAATGCCACTTCATAAAACAAAAACATCGTAAATAAATCGAGCGAGATAAAAAACCCGAATACCCCTGAGCTTAACAAGCAATACCACAGGAAAAATTCTTTGGTTTGCATTTGCATCTTCCATGAAGCAAATGTACCGGTAAAAACGATAATGGCTGATAACAGGATCATTGCCACGGCGATGCCGTCAACTCCGACTGCATAATGGATATTCAGCGGAGCGAACCATACACGGCTGTCGGCAAAAAGAATAGCAGAACTGCTTCCGGTGCGTTCGTTGACATAAAGGTAAACCAATGAGATTGCAAGTATCAGCAAAGCTGAAGCCCCTGTAACCATAACCGCACGTATCTGATTCAGAGTGCGTGCAGCCCACAAACCACACATCATCAAAACCGGTATCAGAACAAATAAAGATAAGAAGTTCATATCTGCTTATATTTTATATCAATAACAAAATGATTATCAACAACAAAATCCCACTTAAAAAGACAATGGCATAATGTTGGAGCCGTCCGCTCTGGAAATCTCGAATCATGCTGCTTGACGTATGGGTAACCCACGCCAATGAATTCATAAACCCGTCAACCACATACCGGTCGAACCACGCAACAGGCGTAGAAATACAGGCAAAAATGATTCTATGCGTTATAAACCGGTAGATTTCATCGATGTAAAAACGGTTGAACATCAAACGAGAGAATTGAGAATTGAGAATTGAGAATGATTTCTTTGAACTTTGAACATCCATGTCGCGATGGCGATACCCAAAACTGCAACACATACGCTTGTGATTGCTACCGGCATATTCAAGTGAATAGAATAGGCTTCGCCGTTGCTGCTGACAAAGTTACCGAATGGGATCAACCCTGCGATACAGGTAACCGAAGAAAGAAAAATCAACGGGATAGTCATGCTGCGAGGCGCTTCGTGAATTGTCAATTGAGGATTTTCCTTCATCGCTCTAAGGTCGCTATTGTCACCCCTTTCCTTAGTGTCCGTAGTCCTCTCCTTCCCCCAGAAAATCAGGTAATAAAGCCGGAACATGTAATATGCCGTTAACCCGGCTATTCCGCACATGGTTATCCCCATCACCGGGCTAAACTTAAAACAAGCAACCAATATCTCATCTTTTGAAAAGAATCCGCTGAACGGGGGAATCCCTGCAATGGCCAAACAGGCGATCAGGAATGTGATATGTGTCACCGGCAGGTATTTCCGCAAGCCTCCCATATCCTTTACCTCGTTGGAATGAACCGCATGAATGACAGCGCCTGCACAAAGGAAAAGCAACGCTTTAAACATGGCATGGGTAAACAGATGAAACATCGAAGCCATATACCCCAATCCTCCTTCATGCGGATCGTTCGATGTACAAACGCCCAATGCAACGATCATAAAACCGATTTGTGAGATGGTCGAAAAGGCCAAAACGCGTTTGATATCCGTTTGCACACAGGCAATCATAGCTGCAAACAATGCGGTAAAAGCCCCGATGTAACCTGCCAAATGCAACACCTCCGGTGCAAATCCGATAAATAGCGGAAATAGCCTCGCCAATAGATATACACCGGCAACAACCATGGTAGCCGCGTGAATCAGGGCACTGACGGGTGTAGGGCCTTCCATTGCATCGGGCAACCAGATATGCAGCGGGAACATGGCACTCTTGCCTGCTCCTCCCACAAACATCAACCCCAAAGCAAGCGGTATCAAACTTCCTGCTGCAACAAGTGCGTGATTTTCAGGTGTAAATGCGAAAGTATTGGCATAATATCCATAAATCAGGATTCCAATCAGAAATCCAAGATCGGCAAAACGGGTCACCACAAACGCTTTCTTGGCAGCGGCAACGGCAGCGGGTTTGGTATAGTAAAAGCCGATCAACAAATAACTGGATACGCCCACTAATTCCCAAAACAGATACATCTGGAAAATGTTAGTCGCAACCACCAAACCCAGCATCGACATCGTAAAAAGCGAAAGGAAAGCAAAATAACGCTGTACCCCCTGTTCTCCTTTCATATAACCTATCGAATAGATATGTACCATCAGCGAGACTGTCGAGATTACAATCAGCATCATCACCGAAATCGGGTCGAGCATAATGCCCAAGTCGATATGTAACGATTCGGAGAATCGCAACCACTCCACATTAAACGGAATCAGGGTTGGGAAAACACCTTCCGTTGTTCGTCCACCACCAAAGTATGAAATAGCAGTCAGGAAAGAAATACCCGTCACACCAATCAAACCGGCAGTACCGATGATTCCGGCAGTTTTCGGTCCGAACCGTTTGCCCGCCAACCCAAGAAGCAGAAACGTAAACAATGGAAGTAATATAATCAAGAATGTATACATTATCATAATGATTAATGATTATTCAGTGTTTCAATTCGTTTAAATTTCTTACCTGAATATTTCGTATATTCCGGTAAATATTAATGATGATTGCGATGGCCACTGCTGTTTCGGCAGCGGAAATACCGATGGCAAACATCGCGAAGAAGTAGCCTTCGAACTGCTCGGGGAACAGAAAACGATTGAATGCAGCGAAGTTGATATCAACCGCATTGAGGATTAATTCGACCGAGATAAGGATCGTCAGCAAATTACGCCTGACAAAAAAACCGTAAATCCCCACAAACAGTAGAAGTGTCGAAAGAACCAAGTAGTATTCCAAATGTATCATATCGTTGTTGGTTTTCTGTAGGGGCGAAAAATAATCGCCCTTACAATCATCTTTTTCTTGCAATTAAAATCCCCCCGATGATACACGCCAGCAGCAAAAGGCTCATCACTTCGAAAGGGAGTATATATTGATATTTGCCCGCCCCCATCATGGTAAGCCCGATCTCCTGCATATTATGCTCGCCGTGTGCAAATTGAGAAGAGTGAAATTCGTTCTTAAATACAAAAAAGAGGCAAATCCCGGCGCCTGCCAATGCAGTTAGAAAACCGGCAAAGAATCTGGATTTTCTCAACCTCTCAAACTGTTCTGCCTGGCTCGAAGTCAGTAAAATGGAAAATACATACAAAACCGTGATTCCTCCTGCATAAACGAGCAGTTGTATGGTTCCCAAAAAGGAATAATTCAAATGAAAATAGATACCTGCCGTCCCGATAAGTACAAAGAGAAGATAAGTAGCCGCACGTAGAACCCGTTTGGTGGTTACCGCCAAAACCGAAAAAACCACCATAATACCGGCAAGAAAGATAAAAACCAATAATCCAATTGTCACTTCCATAAGTCTATCGTATCGGGTAAATTAAACTTTGTTTAAGACTTTCTCTAATTTGATTTTTTGATAAACGGCATGTTCAAAGTTTTGATCAAAAGCTATGGCATCAGCCGGACAGGCGTTGACACACAACAGGCAAAACATACAAGAACCGAGATTATAGCGGAAGTTCGTTAAAACCTTTTTCTTTTTTCCGGTTTCACTATCTGTGATCAACTCACTTTCAACTGAAATGGTATTATTCGGACAATTCATCTCGCACAATCCGCATGCCGTACATCGGTTTCTACCCTGATCATCAATATCCATTTTTAGCGACCCCCGAAATCTGTCAAACATCACCAATGTAGCCCTATTCTCGGGATATTGTTGCGTTGTCTTTTTCGTAAAAAACTCAATAAAAGTCACCTTCAGCCCAATGATTAAAGTCCATATCCCATTCAGTATACCACCGATATATCCGCGTTCTTTTACTTTCATTCTATCCATTTATTCAAAGTTTCAATTCTCAATTCTAAAAGTGCCACCCCAAAACCACACAAATCGCCATGATCATCAAGTTGACCAATCCGATCGGAACCAATATTTTCCATTCGAGCGAAAGAATCTGGTCGATACGCAATCGTGGAAAAGTCCATTTAAACCACATCAATAGCCAAACGACAAAAAATGACTTCCCAAAAAACCAGATTACTCCTGGAATATAATCCATTATGGTATTGAAACCGTCCCAGCCTGCAACATGAAACGGCATCCATCCTCCCAGAAAAAGCGTTGCAGCAATGCCGGAGATGATGAAAAGGTTGACAAACTCAGCGACATAAAACAGTCCGAAGTGCATGCCCGAATATTCGGTATGGTAGCCTGCCGTCAATTCCGATTCAGCTTCCGGTAGATCAAAAGGACCCCGGTTGACTTCTGCATTTCCACAAATCAGAAAAATCACAAAGGCAATGAAAGCCGGAATATGCCCTTTGAATAAATACCAGCAATCTGCTTGATTTTCGACTATCTGACTGAGCTGCGCCGTGCCTGTAAGCGTAATGATAGTCAGTATGGAGATACCGATAGATAATTCATAACTGATCATCTGCGCTCCGCTACGCATCGCTCCGATCAGGGAAAATTTATTGTTACTGCTCCACCCGGCTAATAATATACCCAGTACGCCGATTGAAGATGCTGCGATCACGAAAAAGATACCAACGTTAAAATCAATCACCTCAAGTCCTTTGCTGATTGGGAGGCAACTGAATGCAAGTACCGAAGCAAAGATAACGATATAGGGCGCCAGGTTATAAAGGATTTTATCAGCGTGCCGGATCACCACAATCTCCTTGATCAGCATCTTAAAGATATCGGCAATAAGCTGAAAGACACCAAACGGACCCACACGGTTCGGCCCAATGCGGCATTGAAATGCGGCGGAAACCTTTCTCTCCATATAAATCATGATCACGGCAATAACTGCATACATCACCAAAATACAGACACCAATCAGTACAAATTCGATAAGAATTGCCAGCCAAACCGGCAAGAAGGAAAGAAATAGTTCGTGAATCCAATTTGTTACTATGCTAAAATCAAACATTACTATTCATATTATCTATCTATGTCCGGAACAATATAATCCAAAGTACCTCCGATTGCGATCAGGTCTGCAATTTTTACGCCCCGGGCAATGGTTTCAATTGATGCGATCAAGGGAAGGCCTGTACTGCGGAATTTTACGCGGTACGGTTTCTTGTCGCCCCGGCTTTCCATATAAACCCCAAATTCGCCGCGACTTGCCTCGACAGCAGCATAATAACATCCTTCGGGAAGGCGGATGATGGGTTTCGTCTTGATGCGATACTCGCCTTCAGGTATGTTATCAATCAGTTGGTCAATGATATGCATGCTCTCAACGATCTCGTCCATACGCACTAAATAACGTACATAGCAATCTCCGTCGGGATAGGTTATCTCTTTGAAGTCGACCTTACCGTACATGGCATACGGATGACGTTTGCGTACGTCACACGCCCAACCGGAACCACGTCCGGTTCCGCCGGTTGCGCCAAAAGAAATTGCGTCTTCACGGCTTAACAAACCTACGCCTTTCATGCGATTTTGGGTGATGATATTACCGGTAAATATATCGTGATATTCTTGTAGTTTGCGCCTTAAATAAGTGATAAAGTCTTTGACCCGTTTGATAAAGTCAGGATGGATATCGGCTTGCAAGCCTCCTATCACGTTGTAATTAAACATTAAACGTCCACCGGTGGTTTCTTCCAAGATATCAAGTATAATTTCTCGATCGCGGAATCCGTAGAAAAAAGCAGTCAACGCCCCCAGGTCCATACATAAAGTTGAGAAAAAAAGAAGGTGAGAATTGATCCGTTGCAATTCGTCCATAATGGTACGGATATACTGCACACGTTCAGGTATTTCAATCTGTAATGCTTTTTCGACGCACATACAATATGCATGCCGGTTTTGCATGGCCGACAGATAGTCGAGGCGTTCGGTATATGCCGGTATTTGCGGGTATGTCATGCTTTCGCACATTTTTTCGATCCCCCGGTGAATGTAACCGCAATACACATTCAGTTTTTTGATGATTTCACCCTCCAACGAAACACGAAATCGAAGGACGCCATGCGTAGCCGGGTGCTGAGGACCGATATTAATGACATATTCATCTTCTCCAAACAAAACGGCAGTTTGTTCAACCACATTCCCTTCTTCGTCGATGGTGAGTGTAGAAGTGGTATCCATCGCCGTTTCGTTACTCATGCGTAAGGGATTGATTTCCCTGCTCATGTCGAAATCTTTACGCAAAGGGTATCCGACCCAGTCGTCGCGTCGAAGAAACAGCCGTCGCAAATCCGGATGGTTGGTAAAATTGATTCCTAAAAAGTCATATACCTCGCGTTCATACAGATTGGCTATCTTCCACAGATGGCATACCGAAGGCAGTTCGGGATTTTCCCTGTCTGCCGAAATGATCTTCACGACCAATGTATGCTTATGCAGGGTAGATTCCAAATGATACACGACCCCTAATCCTTGTTCGTCCCAATCCATTCCGGTCAGGCAACGAAGGAAATCAAACGACAAGTCTTTGTCTTCTTTTATGAATTTTGCAAACGCAAGAAGTGACTCAGGTGAAACGGAAACCGACAAGTTTTCAGGATCAACCTCCAAATTCCCTGTTTGAATTTGGATCCCCGGAAAAGCTGCCCATATTTTATCTTTTATGCTCATTCTTTACGATTCACTACGAACTACCATCTACTCACTAACCATGAACCACTAATCACCAACCACTTGCTCCTCATCCATCAACCGTCTGTACTCCTTTCTTTTAACCTGTTTGTTTACGCCGCCGAAGAATTTTTCCACCTTAACTTTACGCTGTAATTGCATCAGTCCGTAGAGAAACGCTTCGGGACGTGGCGGACACCCCGGTATATAAATATCAACCGGCAGGATTTGATCGACTCCGTTGACAACGTGGTATGAATTTTTGAAAGGTCCGCCCGACACAGCGCAGGCTCCGACCGCAAGTACATATTTAGGGTCAGCCATTTGGTCATAAAGGCGTTTCAATACGGGCGCCATTTTGTCGACTATGGTTCCGGCAACCATGATAAAATCGGCTTGACGGGGACTTGCACGGGTCACTTCGAAACCAAAACGGGCAAAGTCGTGACGCGCAGCGCCTACAGCCATATATTCAATTCCGCAACAACTTGTCGCAAAAGTCAGCGGCCAAAGCGAATTGCTTCGACCCCAATTGATGATATCGTCGAGACAACCCACAAATACGTTTCTGCCGTTTGCATTCAATTCATCAACTAAACTTTCAAGGTACTCGTTATCATTAAAGTCCTCCTGCTTCATGGATTTGATTTTGATCTTGTTTACATCCATTCCAATGCTCCTTTCTTCCAGGCATATCCCAATCCAAGAACTAAAACAAATAAAAAGAAACTGATATTGATCAAGCCAACCACTCCCAAATCGCGAACGACGGTTGCCCAAGGAAACAGAAAAACGGTTTCGATATCGAACATCAGAAACAGAATCGCAAAGAGATAGTAGCCTACTTTGAATTGCATCCACGACTGCCCGCGCGTAGGCATACCACATTCGTATGCTTCGCCTTTTTGCGGGTTATATGAACGCGGCGAAATCAGCCGCGCAATACCCAAAGCCGCAGTAACTAAGACAATAGCCGTTAAGGAAACAACAATTAATAAAGCAAAATTCATAAACCTTAAACTTGAAACCCCAAAACCTGAAATCTGAAACTTTCAAACTTTCAACCCATCACATCCCGCTAAAATCCACTTTATCAAACACCAACGAAGGTATACGCCTACTGGAACTTAGTCTCGGGTCATTTCCGGCTTCAATCAGGTTATTCCATACTGTCAACAGATTTCCTGTGATATTCATTTCGTTGACCGGTTTTACCTTTTTTCCTTTTTCAATTAAGAAGCCTTCGATACCAAACGAAAAATCGCCTGTTGAACTGTTGCTGTTGCCGCCATTGAATCCTGTCACCAATATCCCTTTGTCGATTGAGGCAACCAATCCATCCAAATCCTTATTTCCCAAAGGCATTGTCAGAATGGATGGCGAATCGATTGTTCGGGCGGTCCCCAATTTATTGGCATTGTAGGTATCGATAAAGTAGGTTTTCAATACGCCGTTTTCAAATACAGGCATCTTTTTTGTTGCAACGCCTTCGCGATCGAAATACCGGGCGCCGGAGGCTTTCGGAAGATGTGGTTCGTCCATAAAGGTGACATTGCCGCCCAATACTTTCCGGTCGAGTTTATCCAGCAAAAATGAATTTCTTTGTTGGATTGCCCCACCATTGAGCGCCGAAATCAGGGGTGAAAGGAGCCGTGAAGAGTTCATAAAATCCAGTACCATAGGTAATTTAGCTGAAGCAATCTTTTGTTGTCCCAACTTGGCCACGGTGCGTTCCAGCGCTTTTGTGCCAATCCCTTTTTTGATCAATGTATCGTAGAAAAGTGACGATTCACTCCAATAAGACTCGGGGCGGGCATCGCTTTCACCTTTGATGCTGGCTGAACCCGACAGTGAAAAATTCGAATACGACGATTCACCTTCGAAACCGTTGCTCGCAACCATATATCCGAAACTATTCTGATCGCTAAAGCTTGATTCGGCTGAGATCAGCCGGCTGTCTTTTCCTGCAATCTCATCGCAGACACTCATGGCAAGCGCTACTTTCTCATCCGGATTGAGTGAATCAAATTTTGAATCGTAAAGTTGCAGGTCGCTTCCTCCTCCTTTATAATAGAGTGAGGCATCGGGCAGCGTACGCGCTAAATCTTCGGCTAAATAGCGTGTGGAATCAATACCGTTTTTGATAAATTTTTCCAATTCTTTTTTATCCAGCCGGTTGGTCGAAAACGAACCAAACCTTCCATCAACGAACAGATTGATCGAAAGGCCGTTTTCAGAGGCTTGTATCAACCGGTCTATCTTCATGTCGCGTATTTCGAACGAACTGTTTGAGCCG
Source organism: Tannerella sp. (assembly GCA_031260575.1). Classification (GTDB taxonomy): domain Bacteria; phylum Bacteroidota; class Bacteroidia; order Bacteroidales; family Tannerellaceae; genus Tannerella. The sequence continues at coordinate 4,215 of JAIRJR010000064.1, read as the reverse complement.
TTATACAGATTGATACGCGCTGCCTGGCATCCGTTTTTCAGGGCATAATCCATTGCCCATTGTGCTAATTGTTTATGTGTATTTGTAATCATAAATTCCCAACTCTTAATTTTTAATTCTTCATTCTTAATTGAATCAACTTTCTCCTCCTACCGTAAGTTTACTGACTAAAGCCGAAGGCATGCCTTGCGTCACGGGACATCCCTGTCCGTCTTTGCCGCATGTCCACGTACCATTATCCATTACTAAATTATTGCCTACCATGGTAATGTCTGCTAATGCCTTGGGGCCGTTGCCAATAATATTGACATCTTTGATGGGTTGGGTCAACTTGCCATTCTCAATCAGGTATCCGTTTTTAACGAAGAACGTAAAATCTCCCGCCCCGATTTGCACTTGTCCGTTGGTGAAAGTTGCTGCATAAATGCCTTTTTTTACGGAAGCGATAATTTCTTCCTGGGTATATTTGCCTGCTTCCATATACGTAACTCGCATGCGTGGAATCGGGACTTGACGGAAAGATTCGCGTCGGCCATTGCCCGTCGAAGGTATACCATAGTGTTTTGCACTGATACGGTCGTGCAAATAACTTGTCAACACGCCATTGCGTACAATATAAGTTTTCTGTGTTTTGACGCCTTCATCGTCCATATTGATTGATCCCCGATTGAACGGAATCGTCCCGTCATCCACTACATTGATATTTGTATCACAAATTGTTTTGTTCAATTTGTCAGAGAAAATGGAGGTGTTCTTGCGGTTGAAGTCTGCTTCGAAAGCATGACCGATGGCTTCATGCAATAAAATTCCGGAGCCGCCTGCGCCCATAACCACAGGCATTTCACCTCCTTTTGGCATTACAGACCGGAACAGGATGGATGTTTTCTCGACAGCTTCTTTGGCTATTTCATCAATAATGCGCTCTGTCAAAAATTCCGCTCCCATACGGAAAGCGCGTGATGAATAATTGTTTTCAATCTTATTGCCATCTGTCATAATACATTGCGCAAATAAGGTAACCATTGGGCGGTAGTCGTAATACATTTCTCCTTCGGAGTTACAGAAAAATATATGCGACGTCGTATTGTTCAAACTGGCCGACACTTTGGTTATCCGGTTATCCATTGCAAATATTTTATCGTTCAACATTTGCAAGTAAGGCATCTTGTCTTTGACAATGATTTCATCCCAGGGCGTTTGAACCTTGTAGAAATTGTTTGTAACCGGTATTTCCGTAAGATTGACCGGTTCTTTCTGCCTGCTTGCCGTTGCAATACGTGCTGCTGTTTGTGCAGCTTTCAACATTTCTTTCAATGCGATGTCTTCAACATAAGCATAACCGGTTTGGTCGCCGGAAATCACTCGCACGCCTACCCCAAAATCAATATTTGAACCGGCTCGATTGACAGCGCCATCTTGCAAGCCGAGTCCATCATTGTAAGTATGCTCGAAGAACAAATCCGCATAGTCTCCGCCTTTTTCCAATGCGGAAGAGAGGACTTTCTTCAAATCGTTTTCGGTGATTCTAAAGTGATTCAGGGCAAAACGGATGGATTCCGATGAGGCGCCTGAGATACCTTTGGATTCACAACTGCTGAATAGAGAATGTGCTGCTAATGGTGCTATCATCGCCATCCCTCCTGTTCTAATAAATTCACGTCGGTTAAATCCCATATTTTTTATGATTAAATCTTATATATGCTGCAAAAATAAACAAAATTTTACAATGGAGAAGTATTCTCGAATAAAATAGTGACTTCTTTTTTTGGTTACGGTTAATCTATTCCGAATTCAAAATCAATGAACAATATTTTAACGATACAAATCATTGGATTGTCACTCCATCGGGAATAGTGAAAAATTCGGCGCTTGGAGCGACATTTTCAAGAATACCGGTTGTTAATTCCGTAACAGTCATTCCTGAAACCGATGTGACCGATTTCAATGTAATCCCTTTCCAAATCCAAACCGTTGATGATGCTTTTACTCCCATTTGAGTAACGACCATAGAATATTTATTACACATCTTTCCGGCTATCTGTTCTTGACCTTCTTCCTTCAACTCATATTTTTCTTTGATCTCGGGAGTTATTTTCCGGAAATTAACCGGCTTTTCGGGCAAAACGGTTCTCTGGCCTGTTTTATTTGTCATATTGATTGAAATGATCGTATCGCCTTTGTTGATGGTACGAACCTCTATCGAAGACCCGGCACCCGGAATCGTCATTTTCATCACTATGGTTTCTTTACTTCCATAATCGTCAATGTATTGAATATTTTCCATTTGTTGTCCCATCATCTCCATCGTTTTTTGGATAATGGCCGATTTAACCTCATACCTGGCTTCCTGAGCAGGCAACGCAAACACTGTCATTAATAAACATACGGCAAAAACTAATTTCTTATACATAACACATTTATAATTAAATTATTGATTATTGCAAACCGGAAAATGGGATACATTTTGTATTCATCACATTTGTTTTTAATAACCGCAAAAGTATATGAAAAAAAATGTTTTACCAAATACACCGGACAAATCAAAAATCTTTTTTCATTCCGTTCGTTTTGATTATATCATCATTTCTTCTATCTTTGTTGTTTATTTAATCAAATCATCATGTCAGTCAGTCATTATATTAAAGAAAACAAGGAACGTTTTATGGAAGAGTGGTTCAGGTTGATACAGATACCTTCTGTCAGTTCGCAAGTTGCGCACAAACCCGATATGCAGGCGTGTGCCGAATGTTGGCGGGAAATATTGCTGTCATCCGGCTCCGACAAAGCGGTAGTGATGCCGACGAAAGGTCATCCTGTCGTCTATGCCGAACGGATGATTTCGCCCGATGCACCGACCGTCCTTGTATATGGCCATTACGATGTGATGCCTCCCGAACCGCTTGAGCTGTGGAATTCGAATCCTTTCGAGCCGGAGATTCGCGACGGCTATGTATGGGCGCGTGGAGCGGACGACGACAAAGGACAAGCCATGATTCAAGCCAAAGGTTTTGAAACGGCATTGAAAGAAGGGTTGATCGCTTGCAACGTGAAGTTTATCATTGAAGGCGAAGAAGAAATCGGTTCGCTGAGTCTGAAGGAGTTTTGCGAAACGCACCGCGCGATGTTGAAAGCCGATATCATCCTTGTTTCCGATACTTCGATGGTTAGCGCTGAAATTCCCTCATTGACAACCGGTCTGCGAGGTGTAGCCTACTGGGAAATAGAGGTAACCGGACCAAACCGCGACCTGCACTCCGGCCACTTCGGCGGGGCTGTCGCCAATCCAATCAATGTATTATGCAAGATGTTAGCCGATATTACCGACGTGAATGGACGAATTACCATTCCTCATTTTTACGACGATGTGGAAGAATTGCCCATTGCCGAAAAAGAAATGCTGGCACAAGTCCCTTTTGATGAGGAAAAATACAAACAGGCGATTGATGTCGAAGCGTTAGCGGGCGAAAAGGGATATGCTACGCTGGAACGCAACAGTTGCCGTCCGGCATTTGATATTTGCGGAATATGGGGTGGCTATATGGGAGAAGGGTCTAAAACGGTTTTGCCTTCCAAAGCGTACGCCAAAGTGTCGTGCCGGCTTGTTCCTCAACAGGATTCGTCGATAATCAGCAGGCTATTTATGGACTATATCAAGCAAATCGCTCCGCCGTCTGTTAAATTAAAAGTAACCTATCTGCATGGCGGAGAGGCTTATGTATGTCCGATTGATATACCTGCATACCGGGCAGCCGAAAAAGCGTTTACGATTGCTTTCGGGAAAAAACCGCTGGCCGTACGTCGCGGAGGAAGCATCCCAATCATCCCGACATTGGAAAAAATGCTGGGCATCAAAGCCATACTGATGGGGTTCGGGTTGGAACGCAACGCCATCCATTCGCCCAACGAAAGTTTTGAATTGGAGCGTTTTTTTACAAGTATTGAGGCAGTTGCCGAATTTTACCGTCATTACAGATAATGAGCATATTAATAAAATCCGTAAAAACACCCGGCCTCTCTGTTGAAACGGACATTTATATCGAAGGAAACCGTATTAAGACCATCGGGCAATTGCTTGATGTCAAAGCAGACATGATTATTTCGGGACGGAAGAAAGCCGTCATTCCCGGCTTCGTCAACATGCACGCCCATGCCGCCATGACATTGTTTCGCGGTTTGGGCGACGATATGCCTTTGATGAAGTGGCTGAATGAGGTG
>JAIRJR010000284.1 GCA_031260575.1 Tannerella sp. | reverse complement strand
TTGATAATATTTTGCCGAGACACGGCTGTATTGGTTAAATCTTTCATTATAACTCAATTATGTCGTCTTTATATTTTGAATTCTTCAGATAAAATCAAGACTTCACTTCCTAAGTCTATTTCGCGGGACAGTTTGATCATGCGGTTGATATAGTCCTGTTCGATTTGCGTCGGGAGGGAGTGAAAATCTTTTGGTTTCAGGTTGTTGATAAAGCGGATGGAATGTCCGGGAAGTCCGTCTAACTCAATGATTTCTATCAGGTCGTTCAGGTAATCTTTGGGGATGTTTCCATCGCGGAGTAAGGTTTTGATTTTATCAATTGCCTCGCGTTTTGTTTTTTCCACTTTGTCGTCTTTGTTGACTTCGAACAGTTTGCGCTTTACGTGCTGGTAAATGCCGTCGTACAGGGACGATACTTTTTCGGGTTGCTCGAAAACGGTTGCTTCAAACAGGGCGATTGCCTTTTCGGGCGTCAGCGAAATGGCTTCTTTGTCGGAAATGCCCATCTTGAATAGGTAATCGTTTGATTTTTTACCAAATACAATCACGCCGGTTGTCCCTTCTTTTTTTCTGCCAATCTTTGCGCGGTGCGGAATGGTCAACGCTTCGCGGTAGTATTCGCTTTCGACCGAACTGTCCAACAACTCGCGGTATTTGCTTTCCCATGATTCGGCTTCATTTGCCTGAAATTCATGCTTGTAGCGTTCTTTGAAGTACGAGCGCAATTCTTCGTTGCTTGTTAATACTTTGGTGTCTTCGCCCATGATGGCATGTATCATTGCCATTTTGAGGGTTGAAATTTCTTTGGTGCGGGTTTCTTTTTCGCCTACATCGGTAGGGAAATAGTTGAAAATATGCAGTTTGTCGAACATTTTCTTGTTGACGCGGTTGATGCGTCCGATGCGCTGTATGACGCGGGTCGGGTTATAGGGGATGTCGTAGTTGAAAATCGCTCCGGCGCGGTGCAGGTTGTAGCCCTCCGAAATGGCGTCGGTGGCGATAAGTACGCCGTAATCGTTGCTTTGCAGTTCAGGCTTGATGCCGGCATCGAAGTTGGTACGGATAATTTCTTTGTTGGCAGGCGAGGCGTCCGCTGAGGTGTATTTGAAAACGCACAGGTTTTCGTCTTTCAAGCAATCGTACAGGTAGTTGACGGTATCGGCAAATTCGCTGAATACGATCAGTTTGCGAGCGGGTTCTTTCGTGCGCATCGTGTGCAACAACCGTTTGAAGGCTTCAATTTTAGGGTCGTGCGTAATCTGCCGGCTTTTAAACCATTTTTGATGGATAGCCTCTAATAAACATACATCGTCTTTGACATCTTGCATGAAATCATCGCTCAAATCCTGCATGTCAATCTCGAACAGCCCTTTGGCGGTTAACTTTTCGAGTTCAAGCTCAGCGCCTTGTTCGCGCGTTTCATCTTCTATGTTATCGTTTTCGGTGGCATACAACTCGTCAATATCGGGCAGATAGCCCTTTTTATAGACCGGTACTTTCTTGCGTTTTTCAATCCATTTGAGTACATTTTTAGATGAGGTAATCATGGATTCCAACGAGGTTTTGAATGCCGCCGTGGAGCTTTCGAAGCGGCGAACCAACAAATGACGCATGAATTTGGACAGGTTTCGTTGCGTGCCTTTGAAAAGATGGTAGTCGAAATCTGCATCTTCAATGATTTTCTGTAAATGTTCTTCGCGTTCGGGGATTACATATTTGATGGGCTGATAACGAGCGGCTTTGAATGTTCCTTCCTTGTCCGTTTCATCGGTTTCATTGGCTTCATCGGGCGAAATCAGGCTGAGTGTCTCTAAATACAAGTCTTTTAAGTCGCCCAACGGATATTCCAATAATTCGGGGTCGCTCATGACCGGAAAATCAATTTTTTGTTTTATCAAGTCTGTTTTATAGGCGGATATTGCGTTCAAGTCGAGGCGCGAACGGCGGATAACTAAGGGTGAAATGATGGCGCGGATTCGTCCTGCAATCGCTTCTACTTCGCGTTTTATCTCTGTGTCGGTGAGTTTGCCCTGTTTTTGCTCTTTGGTCAGTTCTTTGTACTGACGGATCAGCTCCCGAAATTCACGTCCCGGATTATCAACGGTTTTGAGCGTTGACTTTGATGGAATTTGAAACAGGCGTATCATGGAATAAATATCCTGCGGACGGTTGTTGAACGGTGTGGCGGTGAGTAACAGCACTTTATTGCCCTGACAGAGTTGATGCAGGTTAAAATAGTCTTGCGTATATTCGTTGCGATATTTGTGGGCTTCGTCAATAATGATGAGCCATTTTTTCTTGCCGCCGGCATGCTCGCGGTAATGATTCAACGCTTTTTCAATGCTGCCGCTGCTTTCCACTTTGGCGTTGAAACTAAACTCTAAACGGTAGTCTTCCCATTGCTGTTTGAGGTGCGGGGGAGCGATGATGATGGTTCGCAATCCCATGTTATGAGCTACCGCCGAGGCGATGATACTCTTGCCCAGACCGACCACATCGGACACAATCACGCCGTTGTGTTTTTCGATCGTTGCCAGCGACATCTGTATCGCATCGGCTTGATACTTTAAATCCCAAAACTTGCCGGCGGTTATTTCGTGCGCCGTTTTGAAATCTTTGTCGTACCGTATCGAAAAATACTCGTGCAACACCCTGATATAAAACGCGTAAGGCGAATATAATTTATCAAACCATATTTTTTCGATCACGCCTGTTTCAAATTCGGCAACCGTATTTTCGTCGGCAATGATGACAGCGTCGTCCCACAGCATTTCAAAGATACGTTTTCCTTCCAAGAAATCGGTCTTGGCGCGAAGAATGGCGTTCAGTTCCCATCGTCCTTTCAACCCCGACAACGACAGATTACTCGAACCTGTAATCAGCGCTCCCGGATAGGTTCCACATTCCGAAAATTCCTCTTTGTTCTCGAAAAGGTACATTTTGGCATGGTTCGGCTCTTTCGTCTTCCGTATTTGCAGCGACCCGTCTTTTATCTTTTCAAAGAACACCTTAAAGGCTTCTTCCTGTTGCCGGCTGTCAAAATAATCCGTTTCATTGAACAGCTCCACTAACGAATCATAGTAACCCTGCTTTATTTCAGCCCGCGTCCGGTGAATGTTCGAATGATAATCCACCTCCCTGACACGGTTAATCATATCCCTTTCAATCTCTAACCCGACAAGCGCCCGCAAATTCTTGTTTCGCAACTGTTCGTATAATTCCACAAACCCCGAAAAATAGAAATACCCCACCAAAAAACAACTATTGTCGCATTTAGGCAATATTCCATTGATAACCTCGGATAAAAACCGGTTATTCTGACGACTATTGAGCGTAGTCGAAATATTCGTAATAAAATTCCCCTCCATTTGCATTTATTAATATGGGTGCAAATGTAGTAAAAGTTTTGGATAACAGGAAGAAAAGTTTTCAGCTTAGGTAATTTATGCTTCGTCCAAACTCTTTTTTATTTTCGGACTTCAGGTCTTCGAAACCGGCGACCAAGTGTATTG
>JAIRJR010000265.1 GCA_031260575.1 Tannerella sp. | reverse complement strand
AACCCTGCTTCCAAGGTTGAACATTCGCCACGATTCGCCCCCATTGTAGGTAACAAAAGAACCACCCATATCGCAGGTTGCGAATGCCATCTTTTTGTCATGTGGGCTAACTTCAGGATTAAACATGGCGCCGCCGCCGCCGATACCTACATGGCCCCATTCGATGCGTTGGCTATCTGTTTTTAGCGTACTTGAACTGCACGAAAACACGAACACAATCCCTGCAACGGCTATAAGCAGCAATAGAGTATTTTTTTGAGTCTTCATATCTTTAAGAATATCTTATGTTTATACATGTGGTGAAGGATGAAAAACAGAATTCCGAACTGACACAGTGCGACGATCATCGGATAAAATGCCCCGGAGTACTGTTCCAATCCGTGCATCCAGTATGTTGCTATGCCCCGCAACTGGAAACATTGCTGGAGCATGTACGCGGCAATGGCGTTAAGGCCGAAGATACGCAATCCGCGCGTCCACCAAGCGTCGATTTTCATCTTGTCGGTCAACAAAAATGAGAGCGCCAACAAGAGGAAACTAATGCCGCTGCTGTACAATACCATAGAGGTCGTCCATATTTTTTTGACGATGGGCTGGTGCAGTCCGAGTAACAAACCGGCCACAATCAAAGCGACGCCTACTAACGACAATCGTATTAGTTTTTTATTATCGCTTATCTTTTCTTTCAACATCAACCCTGCATAATAACCCGAAAATACGGTTGCACCGAAACTAAGGCTTGACAATAGCCAAGTGTATTGGGTCTTGGCATTCATGAACGTACCGAAAATAGCGCGGTCAACGAACATGGCAAAGTTACCATCGGGGGTGATGACGCCCTTTCCAACGCCCGGAACGGGCACAAACGCCAGCAAAGCCCAATAAACCACTGCCAATGATATCCCTGCGGCTAATTGTGCGGAAGTTTTTTTGATGTGCAATACGATCATTGCCGTAATCAGATATCCAAAAGCGATGGACTGTAAAGTGTTGCTGTAAACCTCGAAGGTATCAAGTTTCAGGTCAAGTAATCTCCCCTGAACAATCCATCCAAGGAAGAACAAAATACAGAAACGTTTCAGCACCTTTTTGTAAATCTTTGCTTTGCTATAACCGGATTTAATCAGTTTGCCGAACGAGAATGGCATGGACAAGCCGGCGGTAAACAAAAACAACGGCATAATGAGGTCCCATGCCACGAAACCCTCCCATTGAACGTGTACCAATTGACGATAGAAAGGCTCTAAGGCTTCGGATTCAAATCCTCTTATCAAACGCCGCAGCACTTCGCCTGCACCCACTAAAAAAAACATGTCAAAGCCTCGCAATACATCGATGCAGGCCAATCTTTCTTTAATTACATTATTATTTTCCATAAATGTTAGTATATTTTTAAAAAGTGTATTAGATATTTTGAATAAATAAAGGCGCAAAGGTAAAAAAAAATCGGAGGTTATAAAAATCTTTGAGTGTACGATTATTTTCAAAAATAAACTATTAAACTACAAAACTATCCATAGTACAGCGAAACGCCCGGCCCTAACGGCAATCCGAGCAGAATCCAGCCGATGAGCAACAATGTCCAGCCAATGAAAAAGGTAATCGTGAAAGGCAGCATGGCTGCGATAATGGTTCCGATACCGGCTTTTTTGTCGTATTTTTGGAAATAGACAATAATCAGCGCGAAGAAACTCATCACCGGCGAAATGACATTGGTGATACTGTCGCCTACACGGAACACCGCCTGCGAAAGTTCGGGAGAATACCCTAAAAGCATGAAAATGGGGATAAACACAGGCCCCATGATTGCCCATTTTGCAGAAGCGCTGCCCATGAGGAAATTGGTGAACGCCGTAAATATCACAAACAGAATGACCAAAGGTATCAAACCGATGTTGGCATTTTGCAATACTTCTGCTCCGTTGATGGCAAGAAGTAATCCCAAATTACTCCAGCGGAACCAGGCAATAAATTGTGCTGCAAAAAACACCAGGACAAGGTAAGAAACGAGTGTTTTAAAGCTGTCGTTCATTCCGGTGATCACATCGCCCGACTTTTTAAACTTGCCAACCGTAAAACCATATACGGCTCCGGCGGAAGCTGTCGTTAAAAACAACAGGGAGACAAATCCTTTTAAGACAGGTGAGTTAAGCAAACTTCCGTTGTCGCCGCGTAAAATACCGTTTTCGGGAATTAACCCGACGGCCAAAAGGACAAACCAGCCTAAGAAAACAAATCCGGCGCGTCTCAATCCTTTTTTCTCCAAAGCGGTAGGTTGTGTAATGACTTCACGTTCCACGTCGCCTGTATATTTTCCAAAGCGGGGTTCTGTCCATTTCACCGTTACCACCGTGCCCACGATGGAAATAAGAAAGGTGGAAGCGGCCATGAAGTAGTAGTTTGCCGTAGGTAGTACATAATAATCGGGGTCGATAATCTGCGCCGCCTCGGTCGAAAGTCCTGCTAACAGCGGGTCGAGCGTGCTGATAAATATATTCGCACTGAAACCGCCGCTCACGCCGGCAAACGCTGCCGCCATCCCGGCAAACGGATTCCGACCCAACGAATGAAAAATAACGCCTGCCAACGGAATAATCAGCAAATACCCCAAATCGGACGCCACGTTCGAAATATTACCGGTAAAGACGACCATAAATGTGATGTATTTTGCCGGGGTTTTTACCAACATGGCGTTAATGGCAGTTTTTATCAATCCGCTGGTTTCCGCCACGCCGATTCCCAACAAAGCCACCATGACGATACCTAATGGCGCAAAGCTGGTATAGTTAGTTACCATTTCGAGAAGGATGCGATGAACGCCTTCACGCGACATCAAATTAACAACACTGATTTGTTCGCCTGTAGCCGGATGCATGCCATGCCAGCCCAAGAGTGAACCGATTGTTGATACGGCTAACGCCGTGAGTGCAAATAATCCGAACAAAATAGCCGGATGAGGAAGGGCGTTCCCGCCTTTTTCCACATAATAAAAGAAACCCTTTTTTGACTTCACCAATGCTTTCCCCATATTTTATTGTAAACTATATAATCACTGTTGACGTCATCGGTAGCATAGCGAAGCAATCTAATTGTTTTTCCGGATTGCTTCGCAAGCTCGCAATGACGATGCAGCGAACAAGAATTAAGGGCGTACTTTGCTTGTTTTTATGTTGGATGTGCTGTTTGTATGGAACAGCGCAAAAGACCGGCATGCAATCTTTTTCCATGAAATATGGTGAGACTTACATCTACGAGACCTATTTTAAGTGGGGATTGATTATGGCG
>JAIRJR010000248.1 GCA_031260575.1 Tannerella sp. | reverse complement strand
TAAAACTCTACCGGCTTTTGGTAGCCTAACGGAGTGTATACGGTTTGGTTGACTTTTTTTATTTCATTGCTTTCTCCTCCAGTTCTGGTTGTGATACTGATTACCCCACCTGCTCCACGCATACCTGCCATTGTAGCACCGGCGATTTTTAGAATATCAATACTTTCGACCTCTACAGGCGATATATCAGACAAAGATTCAATTTCCATTCCGTCAACCAATAGCAACGGAGAACCATTCATTCCAGTGATAAAGACGGTATATTCATTTATTTCATATGGATTGGGAGAAACCCTTACGCCAGGAACAAAAGTAAGATACTGAGCAGTATTGCTATAGAAGACTCTCTCAATTTCTTCTCTTCTTACCGTAAAATCAGAACTTCTATTCGCCCAGAACTCAAGCCGTCTCTCTTCTTTCCGGTCAATTCTTGGCGCTGATACTTCGATTACACCTAATTGAACCACCCGCATATCTTCATCATATCTTGCACGCTGTTCCGCCTTCGCTATAAAAGCGTTTGTATGTATGGGCGAACCTGTGTGTTCGCCTTCTTCAAGAGCGGTATTTGTTGCTATTGCTATGACAGGCGTTTGCGGAGCATGTACTAACTTGGGAAACGGCTCCTCATCCAAAACAAGTTCAACATTACTGCTTCCCCTCCTGCTTAGCGCCTGAATCATGAAAGAGGCGCTATCGGGATACTCGAAATCCTGAAACATAAATATTCCCTTCTCATCCGTTGTTGTTAATCCATAACCCTCTTCTTCCGCTACAATTAATACTTCACTACCGGCTACAGGCCTAAAAAGAAACCCTCTTACTTTCCCGGATATTTGCTGACCCGTTTGAAACGGAATTTCAGGAACTTCCGTATTGCCTTTGATAACCTCGGGGATATTGTATCTTCTCCATCCGTGTGTCATCATCAGATAGTCTAAGGCAGTAGTAGATTGAATATTGTCCTTCAAGTACCACGCCGGATTTTCAATATATCCTTTCAGTTCGGAAGAGAGCAGCAGGGATGAGAGGATGGTTGTTGTCGAATCGATCGCGATATCTGCATCGTCGGTGATGGAAACTGAAAAATGACCGCTGAGCGTCAATTGCATTGCCGCTCTTTGAGCTTGTTGAATTTGAAATTCGGATGTATTCAAATCGGCATTATCAATGCCGCTTAACGGGGAAGTCAATGTAACTGTTACTTTTTCACGTTTTTCATACGATGCTTTATTGGTTTGAAAATCGACATTTGCTTCGTCATCATTTTTATTGAACACCAATCGTTCACTTACCGGATTCATCTGTGCATCGAATAAAACAAACTGGATAATGCCCGAAGGAAATCCTTCTTTCACAAATGAGACATGTTCATTTTTTTGATCCCACTCCGAGAAATAGAGCGCTTCGCCGCGACATTGGGCGAGAAGGAATAAGGGACTGTCCGGATTTTGGGAGGATTTACGGATACCAACCGAAATCCGATTGTTATTCTGCGAAATGGCTAATGCACATGCACGAGGGTTAGCTTGAGGGAGTTCAAACCGTTTTTCCAGTCCGTTTCCGTTCCGGCATTTTAAATAATGTCTTTTTCCCTGCTCCGGCATATGGGTAAAAACACCCATGCCGGCATGGAGTGTTTGTACGGATGTGATTTCCGCACCGGTTTCATCCACAATTGTACCGGCTATCATTTCAGCATATCCATTCCGGTTTAATGCCTTAAACGCTACCTTATTCCAAACGCCTTCCACTAAATTTCCACCTTCCGGAAAAAACGAAACCTCGTAATCACTCCTCACGCTTTCGCGCTTTCGCGCATTCGTGCTTTCGCGCTTTATATTCCCAATCCTGATATTCTTTTTAAAGAAATAGTCATCGCCCAAGTTCTCCATATACCGTGTATAAGCGCGGAGTGTGTAGTTGCCTTCGGGAACGATTTCAGAAAGGAAGAGATGACCGTAGTACATGTTGTTTTCGGGGCGTATCATCACCCGGCTGACAAGCGTATCGGTCGGACTAATCAGTTCTGCGTAGACATAGCGGCTGGAGTCAATAGATGTATGTGTATGCGCATCTACAACATATGCTTTAAACCATATTTTTTCGCCGGGCACGTAAAAATCGCGGTCGGTGTGTAAATGAATCTTTTCCTGGGGGAATACGCTTAATTGCCGGTCGAAATGCAGGACAATTTGGTCAAAGTCATTTCCATTTTCAGCAATAACGTCTGCAATTGCCGAATGTGATGAATCATCGGGAAGGTATTCGACAGGCAATCGCATGCCAAGCCCCATCAGTGATGCTGAGTTATTCACACGGCCCATGGATAATGTGTTGGTAAACGTACCGTCGGGATAGATACGGATTGAATCGCCTTGTAGCATATTCTTGATTTTACCTTCATTATCAAACCCTGCAATCATGTTTTCCATTTGCTGTAATTGCTGCTTACGGTAGCTTGATATCTCTCTTGCCTCTCGTCTTTGTTGTTCTTCTATCGATAAAGAATACGACTCACCAGGTATACGATCCACTGGTGGTAACACTTTTACCGGTGTCTGTTGTGAATTTTGCTGTAATGACTGCAATCTTGCCAAATTTCTATCGGTTACAGGCTTGCCATAACAAATAAGCAAAAACAGTCCATCAGTGTTTATTGTTTTACTGTTTGTAACCGGATTTGTCTGCAAAATTTCATCCCGGTCTACCAAAGAAAGATCGAAGTTTGCCAGTACAAAGCCATCATTTTTCAACGTATTATTATACAGCGATTTGATAAATTTCGTAAGAGAAATATCATATACTTCCTTTCTGTTTTTTCCCCAGGTATCTTTTTGCCGGGGATTTTGCGGTTCAAGTTCTGTGAAAACACTCTGATAGCGCCAGTCGGTAAAACCGGTGTTGTAATCGTGTGTGAAATGGTTAAGCACATACTGAATCTGATACCCTGTTTCGTAATTGATGATTTGTAACGGTTCACGGCAGGTGACTGTTAGTATCCGTGTTTCTGTATTGTAGAAATAATAAACATTTTCGGGATTTGTTGCCTGAATGGTTCTTCGGGATGGATTTTTTCCCAAAATGGTTCTCCAGAAAAGATTGATATCCGTTTGCCGGAACCGGACTTTGGTTGTTACAGTCACCTCATCCAGTTCGATTGACTGCAAGGCTACATTGAAAATAGTAGAGGTATTATTGGGTTCAATATCAATAAATATTGCTTGATATCCCACATGCGAGACCGTAAGGCGGTAACTTCCCTGTCCGGGTATTTTAAGCCGGTACTGCCCATCCGCATCTGTGGTGGTTCCAGCCGTTGTATTGTCAAAAAATACCGCAGCGCCGGGTACAGGCTCATCATTTGCCGTATCGGTGATTCGTCCGCTGATAAAACGCTCTTGCTGTGCTAAAGCCATATTTGTTTGCACTATCTGTAATAAAGAAACAACAAACAAAAAGAATAGCATATTTTTTTTCATTTTTTTTCTATTATTAGGCATTTATTTGCCGTGTGTTTCGATCGAGCAATTTCACTTGCATAATACCTGCGCAGAAAATCATATATAAGTACTTCATGTACGCGAGCCTTTTCGTAAAAAAGCCGGTTTAGCATCATGTGGGTAAAATGCCCCACAAGCATCAAAAAATCTATCCTGGTCTTTTTACTTTTTTGAATGATAGAAAAAAAAACAGGTTGTAGTTCAATAGATCGTTTATGGATGACCGCAATCATTTGTTTCAAGGGTTTTTCCAAATCTTCCTTTTCCTTGATGATATTGTGAATGTCTTTCATACAATCCCTGTATCTTGTATTGAATTGTTTT
>JAIRJR010000235.1 GCA_031260575.1 Tannerella sp. | reverse complement strand
GGCGCATCGTATGATAATGGCGTGGAAGGACCCATGCGAAACAGCTACCTAAAACTGAAGAAAAGCGCTTCAGGCGCGTTCCATCCCGTACTCAAAGGACTGGAAGATGCTTACCGTATCATCAATGCGATTTATAACGTACATGCCAAACCACTCGATTCATCAATGCCTTCACCTGTAACGCTGGTGCCTACGTATCCCGATTTGCCAATGGAAGACGTCTATCCGCGTATTGAGGATACAGACATCCGTCAAGTGTATCTGCGTCAGGCAGGAAGAGGCCGTGTTGCTTATTTCCCGGGCGATATTGACCGGAGTTTCTGGCAACTGATGGCCGTCGACCATGCACGCTTGCTACGCAGCACGATTGATTGGGCATTGAACGAAGAACCCATCGTGGATGTTAAGGTTAAAGGCGTTGTGGATGTGGCCGTTTGGCGTCAGAAAGATTCGATGACGGTACATCTTGTCAACCTGACGAATCCAATGATGATGAAAGGACCGTTCCGCGATATCTTCCCTGTTGATGCCGTAGTAGATATTCAAATTCCTGACAATGCTAAAGTTACAGGTGTCAAATTGCTCTTTAGTGAAAAAACACCACAATATACGACAAGAGGCAATCGAATATCACTTTATGTCCCTCAAATTCCGGATCATGAAATTGTGGCGCTTGATTTGGCATAGATAGATTCCGTCTAAACTTCCTTTCCATTTCAAAAATACATTTTTGAAAGGAGATTTAATGGGCGATTTGATTCCGAATATGAAATTAGGCATCTTGTTTTATTATTACCCCCATTTGGAATATGGCAGGATTTCATGTATTTTTGTGCCGTTTTTCATCATGTAATTTAAATAATCATGGCACTAAAATTTATTACAGCTGATGAGGCTGCAACTTATGTTTTTCAT
Source organism: Tannerella sp. (assembly GCA_031260575.1). Lineage (GTDB taxonomy): Bacteria > Bacteroidota > Bacteroidia > Bacteroidales > Tannerellaceae > Tannerella. The sequence continues at coordinate 13,361 of JAIRJR010000235.1, read as the reverse complement.
AACGACAATGTTGGATTCAGTGGATTCACCCCGTCCGGCTGTGCGAAAATGATTCCTTTGGCAATCGCAAAACGAGCTGAAGAAGAACATAAAAAAGGAAATCCGTTTCAGATTGGCATTTTTACCGGCGCTTCAACCGGCGATAGTTTGGACGGCGCTTTGGCTCGCGCAAAAGCTGTCAAATTCCGTACGCCTTACCAGTCGAATAAAGATATGCGGGCGTTAATGAACTCGGGTGGAACACAGTATTTCGATATGCACCTTTCCGAAATTGCACAAAGTTTGCGCTACGGTTATTTGGGTGCAGTAAATGTGGCTGTTGTGGAGGCTGCCGATGTGACGGAAAACGGAGAAATCGTGTTGACCGATGCTGTCGGTATCTCTCCGACAATTTGCCGTTTGGCTGATAAGATATTGATCGAATTGAATCATTTCCACCCCAAAAATATCCGGGGAATACACGATATCTTTGAACCGGCTGACCCGCCTATCCGTCGCGAAATACCTGTTTATACGCCTTCCGACCGGATTGGATCGCCGGTAATCAAAGTCAACCCTGACAAAATCGCCGGAGTGGTCGAAACCCATATTCCAACCGAAAGCCTTGTGTTTACGCCATTAGATGATGTGACATTGGCTATCGGACGCAACGTGGCTGACTTTTTGGTGAGCGAGATCAAAGCAGGCCGTATTCCGGCATCTTTCCTTCCGGTTCAAAGTGGAGTTGGCAATATCGCCAACGCCGTATTGGGCAGTATGGGTGAGAATCAAGAAATTCCGGTTTTCAATGTTTATACTGAAGTAATTCAAGATGCAGTGTTTAAATTGATGAAAGCAGGACGTGTTGAATTCGTAAGCGGTAGTTCTTTGACGGTGAGCAGGGAAATATTGAACGAAATATATGGCAATTTCGAAACTTTCAAAAATAAAATATTGCTTCGTCCACAAGAGATTTCCAACAATCCGGAAGTGGCACGCCGGATGGGTGTAATTGCAATCAATACGGCTTTAGAGGCGGACATCTTTGGTAATGTTAATTCAACCAATGTATCGGGTTCAAAAATGATGAATGGCATTGGTGGGTCGGCCGATTTTTCACGCTCAGCTTATTTGTCTGTTTTCACCACACCTTCAACTGCAAAAGACGGAAAAATAAGTTCATTTGTTCCGATGGTATCCCATCTGGACAGCAGCGAACATTCGGTGAAAATCATTGTATCTGAGTACGGTGTGGCTGATTTGAGAGGCAAATCGCCCGTTCAGCGCGCCCGTGTCATTATCGATCATTGTGTACATCCCGACTATCGTCCACTATTGAATGATTATTTGAAAATGGGCGTAACGGGACATACGCCGCAAAACCTGAAATGTTGCTTTGCATTTCATCAAGAGCTTGCTAAGAGCGGCGATATGCGGAATGTGAAGTGGGAGGATTATATGTAAACAAATTTGAGCAATCTCCCCGAAGACGCCGGAATTGTAACCCTGTATGGGCAAGCGTAAGTTAAAGTGCAGATACTTTGTTTGCCTGTAAATAAGTCGATTAATTTGGCGGCATGATTATCCGGGATTTGCATGAGTTGAAATGCTTTAAGAGGAATCACAATGGAAACAGTCCGCTCTTCTCCGTGAAAATTCACAGCAATTAAAATAACTTCCTGCTCAAATATGCGTAAATAGGCGAATATACGATTTCTATAATCGCACAAATGGAGATTAACATACATCAAATCGAAGAGCCGGCCTTGTACAATCGCAGGCTCTGTACCTGCGATATGCAATAACATTGCATACGATTGAGACAATTTCTGTTGCATTTCAGATAGCAGTGTTCCGTCGAAACGCTCATTGTTGATCCAATTTTGGATATACGGCAAACTCCAATAATCATAAATGGTAGTCCGTCCGTCCAACCCGCTGAATCCTTCTTCATCCATTCCGCGTTCACCAAGTTCCTGTCCGCTGTAAATCATCACAGAGTTGGTTTGCATCGTGGCGGCTACAATCATTCCGGGAAACCCACGTTCGCCCGAACCTGCAAAAAAACCGGAGGCAATCCGCTGTTCATCGTGATTTTCCAAAAAACGAATCAAATGCTGCTGAATCCCTTCAACCGCCTGCCAACAGTTTGTGATCGGGCTTGTTGATGTTTTTTTGCAAATCACATCCCGTAATGTATCGTAAAACCCGACCTTATCATACAAATAATCGAACCCGCCTTTGATGATAAAGTCACGGTAAAGTGCAGGATTATAGACTTCTGCAATAAAGATCAAGTCACTGCCCGTTTTCACTTTGGGAATCACCCAATGCCAAAATTCCACCGGAACCATTTCAGCCATATCACACCTGAAACCGTCTATTCCTTTGCCTTTCCAGAAAAGTAAGACATCGAGCATCTTATACCAAGTATCCGGTACAGGGTCAAAATAATAAAATCCACCATCCTCATAGTCAACGCCATAGTTTAGTTTGACGGTTTCATACCAGTCATGTTCTGCCGGATTTGCGTGAAAACAGTTATTTCCGGTCACCTTTGCCGGAAACTCACAATATGCAGGGTCATCACCATACGTTCCGAAATGAAGTTTCAATTGTTGTCCGGATAAATAATAGAAATTATTATCCGGATCGAAATCTTTTTGGGTATTGTCGTATTGTCCTAAATTATAGACAGCCGGAGGACGGGCATCCGAATGATATTGCCGCGCCACATGATTCGGGACAAAGTCGATGATAACCTTCATGCCGGCTTTGTGGGTTCGATCAATAAGCTTCTCAAATTCCAACATGCGTTGAGGCACATCATCGGCTAAATCGGGATCAACATCGTAATAATCTTTGATGGCATAAGGGGAGCCTGCCTTCCCCTTAACAATCGCGTGATGGTCTTTTCGAATACCGTATGCAGAATAATCGGTTTGTGTTGCATGTTCGATCACGCCTGTATACCAGATATGGGTAATCCCCATTCGTTTGATCTCATCCAAAGCTTTGCAAGTGAAATCCGAAAATTTACCCACTCCATTTTCGGCCATTGTCCCGTTTTTCACAAGCGTTTGATTCTTGTTGCCGAATAGTCGAGGCAGCACCTGATAGATGATGATTTTGTTTACATGATTCATGCCGCAAAAGTAATCATATTTCACCATTTTTGGCTCACCATACTACCTCCTTCGTGTAAAGTTTTTTAGCATGCAATGGTTTTTTATTATCTTTGCCCCAAATTTTCATAAGTTATGACAATCGAACAACAAATCATCGAATCTGTGGTTTCCGGATTTAAGTATCTGTATAAGACGGACATATCCTGCGACCAAATACAACTCCAAAAAACAAAAAGGGAATTTCAGGGACACTTGACTTTGGTGGTGTTCCCGTTTCTCCGTATTTCCAAAAAATCGCCCGAACATACAGCGCAGGAAATAGGCGAATACCTATTGCAGAACACTCAGGAGGTGAGTATGTTTAATGTGATTAAGGGATTTCTGAACCTGACCATATCCGCAAAATCCTGGATCAAGTTGCTCAACGGGATTCATAATACACCGGATTACGGAATCTGTCCGGTTACGGATGAATCCCAATTGGTGATGATAGAATATTCGTCGCCCAACACCAACAAACCGCTCCATCTCGGGCATATCCGTAACAACCTGCTTGGATTCAGTCTTTCGGAGATAATGAAGGCAAACGGCTACAAAGTCGTAAAAACCAATATTGTCAACGATCGCGGGATACATATTTGTAAATCGATGCTCGCATGGCAAAAATGGGGTGAAGGTATCACTCCCGTTTCATCCGGAAAAAAAGGAGACCATCTGGTCGGCGATTTTTACGTTTTGTTCGATCAGCACTACAAAGAAGAAATGAAAGCGCTCGAAAACAAAGGACTAAATAAGGAACAAGCCGAACAGCAATCTGTTTTGATGTCGGAAGTGCGAGAAATGCTTCGTCAATGGGAAGCAGGCGTTCCGGTTGTCGTCGGACTTTGGGAAATGATGAACGGCTGGGTGTACGAAGGGTTCGATCAAACCTACAAACAACTCGGAGTAGACTTTGACCATATCTACTACGAATCGCAAACCTACCTGGAAGGTCGGGAAACCGTTTTAGACGGATTAAAAAAAGGTGTTTTTTACCGGCGCGCCGATCAATCGGTCTGGGCGGATTTGACGCAAGACGGGTTTGATGAGAAATTGCTTCTCCGATCCGACGGGACTTCGGTTTATATGACTCAGGATATCGGTACGGCGAAGTTGCGTTTCGACGCTTATCCCATCGACAAGATGATTTATGTGGTTGGTAACGAACAAAATTATCATTTCCAGGTATTATCTGTCCTGTTGGATAAGCTTGGGTTTTCTTTTGGAAAAGGATTGGTGCATTTTTCGTACGGAATGGTTGAATTGCCTGAAGGTAAGATGAAAAGTCGTGAAGGTACGGTAGTCGATGCCGACGACTTGATGGATGAGATGATCCGTACGGCCCGTGATATATCGAATGAATTAGGCAAGTTGGATGGTTTGAGTCGTGAGGAAACCGATCATATCAACCGGATAATCGGTTTGGGATCGTTGAAATACTTTATCTTGAAAGTCGATCCAAAGAAAAACATGATTTTTAACCCCAAAGAATCCATTGATTTCAACGGCAATACAGGGTCATTTATCCAATACACCCATGCACGTATCTGTTCCGTATTGCGGAAAGCGAACGAACAGCAAATTGAATTACCCGTGCAAATTAATCCCGAAACGCTCCTCATCCCAAAAGAAGCGGCTCTTATCCGGTTGGTAGCCGATTATCCCACGATACTCAAAGAAGCATGCATCACTTACAGTCCTGCTTGTGTGGCTAACTATGTTTACGAATTGGTAAAAGAATACAATCAGTTTTACCACGATTATTCGATATTGAACGAACCTGATGAAGAAGTAAAAAAACTGCGGTTGATTTTATCAGCCAATGTAGCTAAAATCATCAAATCCGGAATGCGGATATTGGGGATTGAGGTTCCGGATAGAATGTAGAAATCTCCTATTCCTGATTTCTTGGCCGGTTCTGATTATTATTGCGTTCTGTCGGCCGGTTTTGATTGTTGCGCTCCGGAGTAGTTCTTCGTAAATTGGCTAATTCTCTCGAAAACTTTGCATCAGCTTCGAGATACTTATATATTTTCTCCGGTTTGAGTACTTTTTTGAATTGTTCAAAATATTCTTTTTCAAGCTGCGCCTCTTTGATTCGGGTATTCAGATGACAATCAATCATTTTCTGACTTTCATCATCTGTCATCTTTTTTTTGTCCCGGTTTTGCTGAGCCAGTCTGCGACATTCGCGACCCACTTCATATGATTTTTGCTTAAATTCATTTTCCAACGGGATAAATTTCTTTGCTTCATCAGTAGACAAAGTCATTTCGGCTACGAGAAAAGCATTCCGTCTTTCCAAAAACTCATTTCTGTTGAATGATTGCCTGTCACTTTGTTGTCTCTGTTCGACGCGTTGTCCCTGTGCATATACACCAAGTACGTTGAAAAGCACTGTAAATATGAATAATCCGAAAAACTGTTTTCCCATTTTCATTCCATATTATCGATTTCTTCGGCTAACTCAATATTTACATATTGATTTTCAAGGTAATCTAAAAAATCCAAATCATCATCGGAGATAGGAAACATCAGTTCGTCAGATACCAAAGTTTGCAGGAGCAAATTGGAGTCGACCGCTTGTCCGGTTTGCTGTGCCGGAAATAAAAACACCCTGAAACAGATCAGCAATCCGGCAAAAACGGCTGCAACATACATCCAGGGACGAATCCTGTCACGAAGAGAAATGACTTTTGTCTCTTTGTAAGTGAGATCGGGAATCCGGGACATGATTTGTATAGTGAGGTCCTCTATATAACCGGACGGCGTTTTAAAAGGATTTTTTCCTTTTAATTCATCTAATATGTTTTGCTTCGGTTTCATTTTTATTTCTTTAACTTATTTGACTATGAACAACACAAAAGGTTTAAGTATCTGCCTTAAAAAAATATAGATTAATAAAACAATTTTTACACGTCTTTTGTTAAAAATGTTTCAATTTTTTTGACCGCATGATGATAGGAAGCCTTCAAAGCGCCAACGGAAGTACCTAATATTTCCGACATATCATCATACTTCATTTCTTCATGGTATTTCATCAAAAAAACAATCCGTTGTTTCTCAGGCAAATTCAAGATGGCTTCTTCCAATTTGATTTGAAGTGCATCTCCGTCAAAATATTCATCGCCGGTAAGTCTTTCAAGCATAAACACATCTGCATCATCTATTGAAATGTGATTGATGGCGCGTTGTCGATTCAAAAATGTTATATTTTCATTAATGGCAATTTTACACATCCAAGTGAAGATTTTGGCTTCTCCCCTGAAATGCTCCAGGTTGCTCCAAGCCTTCAAAAATGTGTTTTGTAAAATATCATTGGCATCATCATGCGATAAAACCATCTTCCGAATCAACCGGTATAATTTTTCGCTGTATGCTTCTACGACTTGTGTAAAGGCTTCACGCCTTGTATCCGGGTCGCGTAACTTAGCTACAATTTCTTCTTCCGAGAATGGCTTCATTCACTTTATTTTAACAAAAATATTCCATATAGAATCGGAATCAGGATGCCAATGATGAGATACCATTTTCCGGAACCGGCAAGCCCTCTTTTTCCTTTCACGATAAACAATCCCGATATCGCTAACAGGATCAGTGAACCTGCGAAGAAATCGGCTACCGGACTCCAACCTTTTACTTTGTTGTAATGTAGCCGGTTTATCCAATAAACCAAAATACGCTTTTCGTGTATTTCGTAAGATAAACTTCCTGATGAAGTGTCATATACACCTATTCCGCTTGCGAATAACAAACGCAAACGGCTATCGTCCATGCGTAAAATTCTTTTTACGGCAGGCAATTTGGCATCAGCCAGGCAGGCTGCCGATAAACCGGACTCTTCCAGATTAGCCGGAAACTGAATGGTCTTTGTTTCTGTTTTGAAAGCAGGGTCGCTATTTCCCAAGTGGTTGAGTATGATCCCGGAAATAGCATAGACCAACGTGAAACCCACTGTGAAATAACCTAAATCGCGATGGATAACCCGTAAAATACGCGTCCATTTCATTGTTTTCAGATAATTAATTGTCAATTGACAATTAATTCAACACCTCGTATTTCAAGCCGTCCATATAATACATGGAATAATAATCTTTGTTATGGTCTTTCATCCATTTACGCATATCGCTGATATTACTCAACTCTGTTGCACAGGCTTCTTCCGAAATCGTCTCGCCGGCTTGCATCAGTTTGACTTCATTTTCCATATTGTCAATGTATTCCTTGCTTAATTGTTGTTCTTTGAGCGTTCCGGTGATAGCCAATTTCGAACCGATCAGTTCCGGACTGAAAGTTTCAATCTCGCCCTGCGCCTCTACCCTCAACGATAGTTCTTGCGATTCGCCAACGATAAAACATTTTTTACCTGAATGTTTACATGTATGTGTAACATATCCGACTACCGTTACGGTATGGTCAATTTTCTGGTCGGCAACAGCTAAAAGTTGGTCTATTTCAAGTGGCGTAGCAGATGTATCCGCTTGATTTTTATTTCCCGAGCAGGCGAAAAAAGCAGAAATGAATACTGCGAATAAAAGAAACTGTTTCATAATCACGTTTTTTAATAAATATAACTAATGCTGTAAATTGTAATTTAAATTAAAATCGCACAAAAGTACAAATTTTTATGCGAAATTGCAAATAAAACGGACAAAAAACCATGTTTTGCCATATCTACTGTTTTTTATACCTTTGTGGCGAAATATCAATCAAATCGTATGAAAATAATACAATCACTCATTGTAATGCTTTTATGTCTTGATGTCGTGCCGGTTACGGCACAGGTTTCGTTTGGTTCGCCCGAACGGATCAACGACAATTGGAAGTTTGTCTTAAATGATATCAAAGATGCTCAGCAACCTGCATTCGATGACCAACCATGGCAACATATCGACCTTCCCCACGACTGGAGTGTCAAAGGGCAATTAAGCCAACGGTTATTCAGCGGCACGGGTTATCTTCCCGGTGGAATCGGCTGGTATCGCAAGACAATCCATATCCCGCTTGAAAAACAGGGAGATAAGGTTTACCTTTATTTTGAAGGAGTCTATAACCGGAGTGAAGTTTTTATAAACGGTCAATCGCTCGGCTTGCGCCCCAATGGATATATTTCTTTTATGTATGATGCCACGCCTTATGTCGAATATGGAAAAGACAACGTGATCGCAGTTCGCGTAGACCACAGCCGTTCAGCAGATTCGCGCTGGTATACCGGTTCGGGCATTTATCGCAATGTTTGGCTTGTATATGCCAATCCCATACATATTGCACAATGGGGTGTATTTGCTTATCCCCAAGTAAATAAGGGGGATGGAACGTTGCATGTCGAAACGGAAATTGAGAATGGTAGCACTCAGCAAACCCGCCTTGTTGTAAGGCATGAACTCATCTCGCCGGAAGGGAAAACCATCGCACGCACATCAAACAACCTTACGGTTTCAGCCCGGCAAAAGTCCATCGTTAAGTCTGCTTTGAAAGTAAACAGACCGGATTTGTGGGACTTGGATGCGCCCAATCTATACGAATTGAAAACAACGGTACTCCAAAACGGGAAAACCATCGATGAAACCACCACCACAACCGGATTCCGGACTTTTACTTTCGACCCCGACAAAGGTTTTGCGCTGAACGGCAAATCGATGAAAATGAAAGGCGTATGTATTCATCACGACGCAGGAGTTTTGGGAGGGGCTGTTCCACGCGAAGTGTGGAAAAACAGATTGCTTACGTTGAAAGAAATAGGTTGTAATGCGATTCGCACCAGTCATAACCCGCAGGCTCCCGACTTGTACGAACTCTGCGACGAACTGGGAATGCTTGTCCTCAATGAAGCATTCGACGAATGGGAATTTGCAAAGCGTAAATGGCTGGAAGGATGGAATGTGGGGACACCCGGTTTTGAAGGTGCTTTCGACTTTTTCGAAGAATGGGGTGAAATGGATTTGGCCGATATGGTTCGTCGCGACCGGAATCACCCCTCTGTCTTTGCATGGAGCATCGGCAATGAAGTGGATTATCCGAACGATCCCTATTCGCATCCTGTATTGGACGGAGGCGGTTCAACCGGATTCACACAACCCATCTTTGGCGGTTACAAGAAAGACGCTCCCGATGCGATGCGGTTGGGCGCAATTGCCAAACGATTGGTAGCTGTGGTAAAAAAATACGACCCGACACGTCCGACGACTGCCGGATTAGCCGGAGTAGCCATGTCGAACGAAACGGAATATCCTGCAGCAATTGATATCGCCGGATATAACTATACCGAAAGCATGTATGCTTCCGATCATCAAAAATATCCGAACCGCGTAATCTATGGAAGCGAAAACCGTCACGATATGAATGCCTGGAAAGCCGTCGCCGACAATGACTTCATTTTTGGACAGTTCTTATGGACGGGCATTGATTTTCTGGGCGAAGCAGGAAGATGGCCGTCGCGCGGTTCCAGTGCCGGCTTGCTCAATTTAGCCGGTTTCATCAAACCGCGAGGCTATTACCGGCAGTCGCTTTGGGCTGAAAAACCGGTGGCTTACATCGGCACATACCCGACTCCCGGTAAAGTTGACCACAGCCGGATAACGGATGTTTGGGCTTTGCTCGAGGCCGAAAATCCCATCAACTTGAGAGAAGAAAGAGCGCCGTCCATGGAGGCGTTCCCTGTTTGGAACTACGATGAGGGACGCTCCATCCGGGTCGTTTGTTATTCGAATGCAGCCAAAGCGCGACTTGAACTGAACGGAAAAGAAGTGGGCGCAACCAAAGAATATGATGCAAATACCGGCATTATCTTTTGGGATATTCCCTTCCAAGCAGGCAAACTCGAAGTGATCGGCTTGGATGTAAACAATAAGGAGATAGTCCGTCACGCTATCAACACATCAAGAAGGCCTGAAAAATTGACCTTATTAAGCGTCGACAAAGAAATCGATAAAAACAAGGGTGTAACCCGGATTGTCATCCGAATAGAAGACGAAAACAGTATCCCTGTGGTAACTGCAAACGATGAAATTACCTGCCAAATTATTGGCCCGGGACGGTTGTTAGGTCTTGAAGCCGGCAACCAGCAAGATATGGGTGTATATACGGATAACAGGCAAAATGCTTTTCGAGGTGTACTCCTTGCCTACATCCAAGCTGACGGTGATGCAGGTGAAATCCGTATCCGCTTCTCTTCTCCCTGGCTGAAACCGATCGAGACAATCGTTCGGGCTAAATAGATTAAAACAGTTATGAATTGTGATTAATTGAAACCGGTCGAGAGCAATGTTAAAAATACTTAATCAAGATATATGGTTTTACATGTTGTCAAGAAAACAATTATTTTTACCGGATAATTCAAATCAAACTGTAACAAAAGACGAACTTATTCGTCTGACATAAGTAATTAGTAAAAAAAACGATGATCATCCAATTAAAAGGAATCAACAAGACATACGATAACGGTACGCCCCTGCATGTGCTGAAAGGCATTGATTTAGACATCGAACGGGGCGAAATGGTGTCCATTATGGGCGCTTCGGGGTCGGGGAAAAGTACATTGCTGAACATCATAGGTATTTTGGATACGTACGACACCGGCACCTACCACTTGGGCAATGAATTGATTCAGGATCTGAGTGAGAGCACTGCCGCCGGATATCGCAACCGGATGATTGGATTTGTATTTCAGTCGTTCAATCTCATCACTTTTAAAAATGCGATGGAAAATGTGGCACTTCCGCTTTATTATCAGGGAATGTCGAGAAAGAAGCGGAATATGGTTGCCATGGAATACTTGGATAAAGTCGGTTTGAAGGAATGGGCTGACCACATGCCGAACGAATTGTCGGGCGGTCAGAAACAACGTGTTGCCATTGCGCGGGCATTGATTGCCAATCCGCAGATTATCTTGGCAGACGAGCCGACCGGCGCATTGGACAGTACAACGACTGTTGAAGTAATGGACTTGCTTCGCGAAGTGAACCGGACAGGGATGACCATCATCATCGTAACCCACGAACACTCCGTTTCCCAAGCTACCGACCGGATTATCCGGATAAAAGACGGACTTATTGAAAATTCAAAGATTCAAGAGTTCAATAATTCAAAAATTGAATCTTTGAATCCTTGATTATTGAATCAAAAGATTATGTTTGAATTTGATAACCTCCACGAAATTTGGAGTACCGTTAAAAAGAACAAACTCCGCACGTTCCTCACAGGATTTGCGATTGCATGGGGTATTTTCATGCTGATTATCCTGCTGGCTTCGGGTAATGGACTGCGCAACGGGATTGCCTACAACTTCCGGTATATGGCTGATAATACGGTTTATTGCTGGTCGCGCTATACCACCAAGCCTTACAGGGGTTTCCAGCCCGACAGGCAAATCGAATTTACGGAAAAAGACCTGCTTGCTATCAAAAGAGAACATCCGGAGGTAGATTTGATTTCCGGCAGGAATTTCCGGAACGATACGCTGACATACAACCGGGAATATCTAATCGGAGGTGTGCAGGCTGTCCACTCCGACTATGCTTCCATTCTTTATACGCCCATTCTGTCGGGAAGATTTATCAATGAATTGGATATCATGGAAAGAAGGAAAGTCATTGTGCTGCCGCCCCGGACAGCAGAAATATTGTTTCGCGACTCGGTCAAACCGCTGGGGCAGTTTGTGAAATTGGGGAGTCTGATGTTTCAGATAGTAGGTATTTACGAAGAACAAAACAACAACGATTCGCCCCCTGCATTTATTCCGTTTACGACCGGACAATCGCTGTATGATGGAGGACACCGTATTCATGAATTGGTATTTACGCTCAAAGGCATAAATACGGAAGCTGAAAGCGAAGCATTTGAAGCGCGTTTCAGGGAACGGATGGCGCGCCGTCATCAATTCGACCCGACCGACATGAATCCGGTAGGCATGTATAATTCGGGGAATGAATTTCGCATGTGGCAGGGAATGAACAATGGAATTGCATTGTTTGTCTGGATTATTGGAATCGGGACATTAATGGCAGGCATTGTGGGCGTGAGTAATATCATGCTGATTTCCGTGCGCGAACGGACGAAAGAATTTGGTATCCGCAAAGCCATCGGCGCCAAGCCATCGTCTATCCTGCGGTTAATTATCGTAGAGTCAATCCTTGTTACGGCTGTGTTCGGCTATTTCGGGATGGTTTCGGGCATCGGACTGACGGAATTGATAAATTATGTGATGGAAATGTCGGCTGCCGCTTCAGGAGGTGGAGGAGGCACCGAAGATACGACGGTTTTCCACAACCCGACTGTCGACATGGGTACGGCACTTGCTGCAACGGGCGTATTGATCGTAGCCGGCGTGTTGGCCGGCTATTTCCCGGCACGGAAGGCGGTGAAAATATCGGCAGTGGAGGCGATGAGGATGGAATAAAATTCAAAGATTCAAGGATTCAAAAATTCAAAGATTGAGTATGGCGACGATAAATAATTTCGAGGATTTGGAAGTTTGGCAAAAAGCAAGGAATTTTTGTAAATATATATTTCGCATAACTAATAATGAAAAGTTTTCTAAAGATTATAAGTTAAGAGATCAAATAAGAGCATCTTCAGGTTCAGTAATGGATAATATTGCTGAAGGATTTGAAAGAAATGGGAATAAAGAGTTTATTCAGTTCCTTTTTATTTCGAAGGGTTCATGCGGAGAGTCAAGGTCGCAATTATTTCGGGCTATGGATTACGACTATATTGAAAGAAAAGAATTTGATGAATTAATGAAAGAAGCCAAAAATCTCTCGCAAAACATTTCAAATTTCATCAAATATTTAAAACAAAGCGAAATGAAAGGAAGCAAATTTATTGAATCATTGAATCATTGAATCATTGAATTTTTGAATAAATAAAAATGAAATTTTTATTCGACATAGACAGATGGGTAGAAATATGGGTTACAATCACCCGTAACAAGGCACGCAGTTTGCTGACCTGCTTTGGCGTGTTCTGGGGAATCTTGATGTTGGTTATCTTATTAGGTTCCGGGGGAGGGTTCAGAAACGGTATTTCAGGGAATTTCAAAGGCATTGCCACCAATTCCGTATTTTTTATAACCAACCGTACCAGCGAGCCTTACAAAGGATTTAATCAGGGACGCTGGTGGAACATGCGCAACCGCGATGTAGAAAGTATTGTGCAAAACGTGGCCGGCATTCAAGACATTACGCCTTTTGTCTGGGGCAACCGGAGCGACCGGAA
>JAIRJR010000161.1 GCA_031260575.1 Tannerella sp. | reverse complement strand
CTTTTCGATATGGTTGGCTAAAACCCATTTTTGTTCCAATTTCAAACATTCGGGAATCATTTCAGGTGTGATGGGCAAATATGTGTAAGTATAGCTTTTCTTGAATTTATTGACATGATTGCGTTTGGATTGGAATTTTTTCCCTTTTAAAGTGCATAAATCTTTTCGCAAATAGATGTAATCGAAATAATTTCTTTCGGCATTGAACGTAAATTCACCCGGAAATAAGTTTTCTAATTGATTCTTTCCATCAGGCGTAACACCAAGAATACAGAGTGGATGATGATGATCCCATGCATCTTTTTCTATTTTTTCGATGGTGCGTCGTAAATCACCGGTTCCAAGTGGAATCATGTATACCTGGTGGCGTTTGTTTTTATCGCGCAAAAAAAAGCGGATCAATAAAAAATCATCTTCGACAACAAATTCACTGTCATAATAAAAACGCCAACTACACATATTTGAAAAAGCAAGATCGCAATTCAGGAATTGGGTCGAACGGGAGTATGAGGTGATTGTTTTTTTATCTTCTATTGTGATGGGTTTGAATTGAAGCATATCTATATATTAAATGATTAAAACGGAAAAATGAGCGGAAGCAGAAAAATCATGATGATGCCCATCAGGATTTGTAACGGCAAACCGACTATGAAATAATCTTTGAACGAATATTTTCCGGCAGAAATGACTAATGCGTTGGGCGCAGTGGAGAAAGGCGACGCAAAACACATACTGGCTCCAACCGTCACTGCCATCAAAAAAGGATAGGGGCTGACTCCCATGGTAAGCGCTGTTTGCAGCGCAATCGGCGCTGTTAATACAGCTACTGCCGTATTACTTATGAAGAGGGTAAGTGTGGAATTAATTATATAAATACCTGCCAGTAAAGCGATAGGGCCAAAGTCTTGCAAGTTTGTCACTAAGTTGTTGGAAATCAATTCGGAAAGTCCTGTTTTTTCGAAAGCCAAAGACATGGGCAACATGGCTCCAATCAACACAACACTTTCCCAGCTAATTGTTTGATAGGCTTCTTCCGGAGAGCGAAAACAGCCCGTCAAAATGGTTAAAATGGCGGCAATCAACACACATATAACCGGGGGACAGACATTGAGAACCATTGCTGCCACCATGCAAATTAATATACCTGCTGCAGTAGGTGCTTTATAGTCTAAAGTGACTTTGGCCGCTTCTTCCGTGGGATGGCTGAGTACCACCCAATCGCGATGTTCCTGCTTTAATAATCCAATCTTCTCCCATTTCCCTTGTACAAGCAAAGCGTCGCCTGCCTGTATTTTGATGTCTTTGATATGTGTAAGGATATATTCTTTTTTTCGTCCGATTCCCAACACATTAACAGCGTAGTTGGCTCTAAAATTGCTTTCTTTGACGGGTTTGTTTATCAATTTGGATTCGGGTAGGATCAGCACTTCAGCAATGCCGATTTCACGCACACTTAATTTATCGGAAGATGTTTCGCCTGTGTATTCGGAGGTGTGTGCGTTGGTCAGTTTCAATCTGTTATCTTTTATAAATGCTTCAATATTTTCGTATGTTCCGAATGCGTACAAGATGTCATTTGTTTTTAATTCCATTTCGGGACCGGCCAATTTTTGGTCGACGGTTTTCATAAATAAACTGGCTGACGGCGAACTTCTTCTGACTTCCAATATACTGACATCGTATTTTTCGGTAATATTCAAGTCCACTAATTTTTTATTGCATACACTTGCATTTTCGGGAACAAGTATACGAAATAGATTATCCGATAGTTGGTATTTATGTGCCAAATCCTTAGATGTAATGTGATTGTCCTTTTTCTTTGCCGCATGCTTTTTGACGAGAAAAATTTTACTGAGGGGGATCAGCAATATAATACCGATCGAAACACACAGAATCCCTACCGGGATAAATGAAAAAAAAGTAATATCATGGTAACCGGCTTTCGATAATTCTTCCTGGATAACCAAGTTGGGAGGTGTACCGATCAAGGTCAGCATACCACCCATACTGCTTGCAAAGGCTAAAGGCATCAGAAACCGGGCGGGACTGATATTGGCTTTCGAAGCCATACTGATCACAATGGGAAGCATCAAAGCGACTGTTCCGGTATTGCTGACAAAAGCTCCTATACCGGAAGTCACCAGCATGATCAGTATAAATAATTTCAATTCATTATCTCCGGCTAATGATAATATCTTGCTGCCTATTGTTTTAGCCAATCCCGTCTGAAAGACTGCGCCCCCCACCACAAACAATCCCACCATCATAATGACAACCGAATTTGAAAACCCGGATAATGATTCCTGAGGAGTTAAAACGCCTGAAACAGTTAATGTAACCAATGCACAAATCGCAACAATATCCGATCGTATTTTTCCAATCACAAAAAACACAATTGTAATGATCAAAATGGCAAGGGTTATCGCAATCTCCATGTCAAAGTTTGTTAATCAATGGATACATCTTGCCATTTGCCTTTTACCAATTCGCGCGAAAAATTAAAACCGGTTTCTTTCAGTATGCCCAATACTTCTACCCTTCCGTCATTGACCAAATCCGGAGCATGGCAATCGGAATTAACCATCACCGGAATCTTATGTTTGTGAAGTAATTTCAGGATTTCCAAATGAGGAAAGGTTTGTTTTTTGCCGACAAAAGACTTCGTATTGATTTCGACAATCAATCCTTTTTCAGCAATCAAATCAATGTATGCTTCGAGCGGCTTTTGATACCACGGTGCAAGGATGTCGAAACCGGGACAACGGCTGCCGTTCAGGTATATTTTATCTAAATGACCTACTATGTCAAAACCTCCTGTTTCGACCATTTGCATTGAATTTCGAAAAAAATGCGCTGTAATCAACCGGAGATCTCCCTGATAATATCTGTCGACGGAGCGTTTAAAGTCGACCAAATCCCCATCAATACTAGCCATATTATCCTCTATCAGCGGTTTATTACAAGGCAAAAAATGGATAGAACCAATCCGGTAGTCAATCGGTAAGGATCGAAAATAGGGAATGTTCGCATGATAGGTTTCGTCTAAATAATCGATTTCCATACCGAGATAAATTTCAATCCGGTCGCTGTATTTTTCTTTTAACCGGTTGATTTCAGTAATGTATTCGTCCATATCACTTGCCGGCATATTCCAAAACGTCTCGAAAGGTAGAGGAGAATGTGAAGAAAAACCATAAGCCCTGAAATGCTTGGCTATGGCGAATTTGATAAAGTCTTCGGGATGGTTTCGTCCATCGCAAAAAGTACAGTGACTGTGGAAGTTGCTTGGAAGCATGCTATTGCAATTATGAATTGTGATTAATGGATTAATTGAATTAACCTTGAACGATTAATCATTAATCACGCTAAGTTTTTTTCCTACCTTAATAAATGCCTCGATCGCTTTGTCGAGATGTGTCCGATGATGTCCTGCAGATAATTGAACCCTGATCCGCGCTTGTCCTTTCGGAACGACGGGATAGTAAAATCCGGTCACATAGATGCCTTCCTCTTGCATAAGGTTAGCGAATGTTTGTGATAATTTGGCATCGTAGAGCATCACCGCACAAATGGCCGACCGGGTTGGTTTGATGTCAAAACCGGCTTCCAGCATCTTTTTGTAAAAATAAGTGACATTTTCAATCAGTTTGGTATGCAGGTCATTGCTTTCATTTAGCATTTTAAATACTTCGAGACCGGCGCCGATAATGGCCGGTGCCAATGAATTGGAAAATAAATAGGGGCGCGAACGCTGACGTAGCATATCTATGATTTCCTTTTTCCCTGTTGTGAATCCACCCAAAGCGCCTCCAAAAGATTTCCCCAGTGTTCCTGTGAAAATATCTATTTTCCCATATACATTATATAGCT
>JAIRJR010000115.1 GCA_031260575.1 Tannerella sp. | reverse complement strand
TATAGGCAATATCAGCCATTTGCTGGTACCTACCTATCCTACTGTACAACTGCCGAATAGTATGTTGCGGATTTATCCCAACCGGGGAGATTTTACTTCAGACCTCATGCAGGGACTGCCTGTTATCGTAACCAATCACCGTGGCGGATCGGCATTTGGCATCAGCCCGGTGCAGGGCGAAGCATCATTGCAACCGATTGTCGGTTACACCTACGATCATGAAATAATCACACCGTATAGCTATTCGGTTTATTTAGATGAAGCGCAAATAAACGTAGACTTTGCTCCTTCGTATCGATCGGCTATTTACGAATTTACCTTCAATAAGGACGGCGATAATTTCATCATTGTGAACACTCGCAATGGTGCGTTGCAAATTACGGATACGGGCGTATCCGGTTATCAAATGATTGGACGCGTCAATAACAACAGTCGCGTGTATATAAGTGTCGAAACCGAACAGAAACCTGTTGCCATTGGGGTGGTGACCGAAACCGGCATTTCCTACAACGAAAAATCCGTTGAGGGACGCAACAGGGCTGTAGCCTTCAATTTCGGAAAAGAAAAAACGGTTCGCTTGCGTTACGGCGTTTCATATATAGATGAGGGGCAAGCCGCGCAAAACCTTAAAAATGAACTCAATACATACGATTGGAAGCAATTGGCGCAAACCGGCCGCGATTTATGGAATAAAACACTTGGTAAAATAGCGGTAGAAGGTAATAACGAAACCGACAAAACTGTGTTTTATACATCACTTTACCGAACCTACGAACGGATGATCAACATTTCGGAAGACGGTCGTTATTACAGCGGATTTGATGGCCGGGTACATGACGATGGCGGTGTGCCTTTCTATACCGACGACTGGATATGGGATACGCATCTTGCCACCCATCCGTTGCGTATTCTGATTGAACCGGAGATGGAATTGAATATGGTTCAGTCCTATATCCGTATGGCTCAGCAAAGCAAGGAAAATTGGATGCCCAAATTTCCCGGCGTATCCGGCGATAGCTACGGGATGAATTGCAATCACGCCGTAGTTACCATATGGGATGCATATTGTAAAGGACTAAGCGGATTCGATCTGAAAGCCGCCTATACAGCTTGCCGTAATGCCATCATGGAATCTACATTAGCGCCGTGGGTGCGTGCCGAAGCCGGCGAATTGGATGTATTTGATAAAGAACACGGATTTGTCCCGGCTTTGTGGCCCGACGAGGAAGAAACGGTTCCCAATGTAAGCCGTGGCGAAAAGCGTCAAACGGTGCCCGTAACGCTTGGAACAAGCTATGACTATTGGTGTTTAGCACAGATAGCCAAAACATTAGGGCTTGAAGACGATTACCGCTATTTTCTGAAAGGTTCGTACAACTACCGCAATCTGTTCAATTCGCAAACCCATTTTTTTCATCCTAAGGATAAGGAAGGCAAATTTATTGAACCGTTCGATTACCGTTTTTCGGGGGGTCAGGGCGCTCGTGATTATTATGATGAAAACAACGGTTGGGTTTTCCGCTGGGACATACACCACAACATTGGCGACCTTGTCCGTTTGATGGGTTCGCCCGAATCATTTGCTGCAAATCTTGATGCCACTTTCCGCGAACCATTGGGGAGGAGCAAATTTGCTTTCTTTGCGCAACTGCCGGATCATACAGGTAATGTAGGTCAATTCTCTATGGCCAACGAACCCTGTATGCATATTCCATACCTGTATAACTATGCCGGTCAGCCGTGGAAAACCCAAAAGCGTATCCGCAGCCTGTTCAAACAATGGTACAGAAACGATCTGATGGGGGTTCCGGGCGATGAAGACGGAGGTGGGATGACGGCTTT
The DNA here is from genome assembly GCA_031260575.1 of Tannerella sp. Classification (GTDB taxonomy): domain Bacteria; phylum Bacteroidota; class Bacteroidia; order Bacteroidales; family Tannerellaceae; genus Tannerella. Next base: position 8,367 of record JAIRJR010000115.1, on the reverse strand, counting down.
TGTGGTGTTCTCAGCCATGGGTTTCTATCCGGTTACTCCGGGAATGCCATCTTATAATATCGGAAGCCCACTATTTCCCTATATTAAAATGGATTTGGGCAATGGAAAATATTTTGAAATCGAAGCCGTCAATTGCTCCGATCACAACAAATATATACAATCGGCTAAACTCAATGGAAAAGAATGGAATCAACCGTGGTTCAGCCATAACGACATCAAGGACGGAGGCAAATTGACATTGGTTATGGGTAGCAAAGCCAATACCGCATGGGGAACAGGTTCGCCTCCACCCTCAGCCGAATAAGAAATAATTACTTTTTCTCCGGCGTCATTGTGATGCTGACATCCCATTGGTCGGATGAAATGATTCCTTTCAGGTTATCGCCATCAGGGTTCAGCGTAAACGTCATGATGAAACCCTCGAAGGACATCCGGCAGATATACGAATTATCTTTCTTCGTCACTTCAAACGGTGTGCCGGTGTTTTGGTCGAGGATCAAGGTCATCATCAACTTATTGTCTTGCATCTTGAACTCTGCTTTACCTTTTGAATACTCGTAAGGAGCTTCAGGGATAGTATAATCCCACTTACCGACCGGATTACTACTCGTCTGCGCCTGTACAACAAAACCACAAAATAGCAAAACTGCTACAATCATACCTTTAATCATTCTATTTCTCATAATTCTGACAATTTTTAAAAAATTATGCGCCAAAGATAAGCAATATTTTTAGTAAACATTAATAATCATCGTATCTTTGCATGAAAAAAACACACATGAATGAGATAGATTCTCAAATACTCCGGTTGTCGGGGATTTCGAAATATTACCGCGATGGCGAAAACAATCAAAACCGGGTATTACGTGGAGTAGATATGCAGGTTGGAAAAGGCGAGTTTGTGGCGGTCAGAGGCGCTTCCGGCTCGGGGAAGACAACACTTTTGTCAATTCTCGGCACGCTTCTTTTGCCGGATTCGGGTAATTATCTGTTCGACGGGAAGGAAATGAACATGCCGGGAGTCGATCATTCCGTTGTACGTAACCGCCATATCGGTTTTATGTTTCAAAGCCACCGGTTGCTCCCGCAATTCACCGCATTGGAAAATATCCTGCTGCCCGTCTTGGCATACCGGCAAAAAGCCGGCGACGAAGAAACCGACTATGCCCACCGGCTAATGGAATTGACAGATGTTAAGGGAGTTGCGGGTCAATATCCGGATACCTTATCGGGAGGGGAAGCCGCCCGTATCGCACTCTGCCGTGCTTTATTGATGAAGCCATTATTGCTTCTGGCAGACGAGCCGACCGGACAATTGGATGCCGGTAACGCTCAGAAAACAGCCTTGTTGCTGTCTGAAATCAACCAAACGCTGCTTACAACCATTGTCATGGTAACCCACTCGGACGAAATGGCTACGGTAGCCCATCGGATACTCACACTTAAAGACGGAATATTGACGTGAATCTCAGCAATCTGATAAAAGGAAACCGGATTTATTTTTCCCGTTTTTATAAACTGGTGGCGTCAGCCGTGATCATTACTACTGCTGTGATTACAGGCAGTCTGATGATTGGCGACTCGGTACGCACTACGCTGGTGAACAGGGCTAATGAGCGTTTGGGGGATACGGAAACAGTCATCTTTTCCATGCAATCGTTTATGGATGACAACATCGTTCATCATCCCGTTTTTGAAGGTCATACGCGTGCAATATTGGTGACAAACGGTTTTATCCCTCAATCGGGACGGTTGATTCCGGTAATGGTATGGGGAGTGAACGATATGTCCATTTCGGCAGGCGAAGCCCGTATCAATTCAAGTCTTGCTAAGGAATTGAATATCTCTTCGGGCGATATCGTACTGCGGCTTCCGGCTACGGGTATGGTGCCTTCCGGCTCCTTGTTTGTCACCGATAATTATACAACCGGCATGCGGCTTGAATTAGATGGTATCGTCGATGTAAAGCAACATGGCAACCTGAGTTTGAAAAATGAACAATCTCTTCCGTTGAATATTTTTGTGAATCGCAATGAATTGGCCGAAGTGATTGAAACCGAAGGAAAAATCAACCTGCTATTGAGCGAACAAAATATTTCGTCAGCGGATTTGGATAAAGCCTGGAATCCGGCCATTTCCGGAATAAAAACAGAAATAAAAGACGGGTTTACGGAAATTACTTCCGACAGGGTCTTTCTGCAGGAAGAGGTTGTACAGGCTATTCGCAGCCATAATCCCGAAACCAACCGCCTGTTTTCGTATTTGGTAAATTCGATTGAATATGGCCGCATCGTCATTCCGTATTCGTTTGTAACTGCTATGGACGAATACCGGGGTTATACATTAAAACCGGACGAAATCATCGTCTCCGACTATACAGCCCGGCGACTTGGAGTCAAGGAAAATGACACCTTAAGATTGTCCTTCTACACATCAGAAAAGCTGAAAACGCTATTATCGGATACCATTAAACACAGGGTAAGCCGGATAGTTCCGTTGCATGAACTTGTAGCCGATTCGACATTAAGCGCCGACTTTCCGGGGTTGGCCAATGCGGAACGGTGTACGGACTGGAACGCCGACCTGCCAATAGATATGACCCGGATAACCGACGAAGACGAGAAATATTGGGAAGACCATAAATCTACTCCCAAAGCCATAATCTCCTATCAGGCGGTGGCGGACCGATGGAGTACTTCGTTTGGGAGCGCTACGGCGTTGCGAATAGAAGCCCCCCCCAGCCCCCCCGAAAGGGGGGAGTTTCTCTCCCCCTTCGGGGGAGTTGGAGGGGGCTCCTTCGGTATCCAACTGAATCATCCCCGCGAAAAGGCTTTTCAAGCAGCTCAAAGCGGCGTTGATTTCTCCGGTTTATTTCTTTCGTTGGGATTTTTTATCATCCTGTCGGCTATATTACTCATGTTGGTTCCTTTGTCCGAAATGTTATTCCGGCGAAAAAACGAAACTTCCTTAATGTATTCACTGGGATATACTTCCAAACGTATTATCAAACTTTATTGGTTGGAGTCGGTTCCTGTGGTTTTATGGTCGTCGATTGCAGGCGTAGTAGCCGGACTGATTTATACCGGATTGGTATTGTTTCTATTGGGAACGGTCTGGAAAGGGGCGACGCATACCGAAGGATTCAGGATTTATCCGCATATTCAAACGATGCTATTTGGTTTACTGACAGGCGTGTTGTTATCTGCATGCCTGCTCCGGATTGCACTCGCGCGTTCATTAAAAAATTTGATCCGGCGCAAAAGCCGGAAAACAATTTCTTTGCGTTCGAAACTTTTCCTGTCTGTTGTTTTCAGCGCGACCGTATTGTTGATTGCTTTCGTAAATCAAATGTTTGTACAGTCTGTGGTGCTGTTTATGGTAGCAGGGGTTACTTTTATTGGAGCAGCCGCTATGGCTGGCAATTATCTGATTTGCCGTAACGGCATGCTGACGGACAAACCTTTTACGAAAACCGGCCCAGTCCGGAAACCCCTTTTTGCCGGTCGTAATCAGGCGATGTTGTCGTTTTTATCGCTTGCAATGGGGGTGTTTATTGTGTTTACAGTTGGTCTGAATAGGCAGGGATTTGCCGACAATTCCCGGATTGCGACCGGCACGGGAGGGTATTCACTCTGGTGTGAAAATAGCGTACCGGTTTATCATAACCTGTCAACTTCGTTGGGACGCGAAAAACTTGCCCTTACCGGTTTGCCTGCCGATACCGAAATATTACAGTTCCTAAGGTACGGCGCCGACGATGCAAGTTGTCTGAATCTGAACAAAGTAAGTAATCCGACTGTGCTCGGAGTCGATATGGAGCAACTGAGCCGGAGCCGGTTCAGCATCGACCGGAGTTTATGGCCAAATGAAGATGAAAACACATTCGAACCGTTCCGCTATCGAACGGATTCCGTTTATCCGGTTTTGGTAGATGAAACCGTATTGACTTGGGGATTGGGTTTAAATCCGGGCGATACGATTGTATATGAAGGAAGCAAAGGAAAGCGTGCCGTGCTTCGTCTGGCAGGGACGCTTCACAATTCGATATTTCAGGGGAATATTTTGATAGACCGTCAACTGTTTTCGGAAATCTGGGACGATATTGCCGGCAGCGAAGTAATGTTGGTCAAGGTGAAAGAAGATGAAACAGAAAGCGTCAAAATGTTGATATCGCAGGCAATGCGTGATTATGGCGTCATTGTTACGACTACAGCCGACCGGTTGAAAATGTTTAACAGTGTGACGGATACGTATCTGACTATTTTTCTTATGCTTGGGAGCATTGGCCTGTTGCTTGGGCTGATGAGTTTTGTGATTGTGATACGCAAAAATTTAGCTTCGCGGCAGGAGGAAATTGGCGTATACCGTTCGTTGGGTTTTCCTGTCCGAAAGATTCGGGATTTTTTACGGATTGAAAATAGTATTGTTCCCCTATATGCGATTGGAACCGGTGTCATTGGGGCGATTCTTGCATCAGGCGGAGGCATTGCGAATGTGAGTATCGGAGTTTGGTTTACCTTATTTATATTTTCCGTACTGTTTGTAGCCGGTATACTGGTGTTCGTAAAGAAAGAAGTCGAACGAATCATAGAGAATGGATATTACAACTTAAAAAACTGAATGACTGTGTAGTTATGAAAATACTGTTTATTATTCCCGGATCAGGCGATTCGTTTTATTGTGGTAACTGTTTTCGCGATAGCCTTCAGGCATCGGCTTTGCGGCAGGCCGGACATGAAGTCATTGTCATGCCGCTGTATTTGCCGCTGACCGACCGGGCATTTCAGGCAGATACCCCTCTATTTTTTCCGGCAACGACTTTCTATGTGGCAAATTGTTTTTTTCGCAACCGGCAGATGCCCAAATGGATGGAACGGATGCTCGGCTCAAAATCAGCCCTTAAATTTGCTTCGTCTCTCGCGGGGAGTACTTCGGCCGAAGGCATGGAAAGCATGACGCTCTCCATGATTTATGGTGACGACCAGGCTTTTCACGAACAGGTCGGAAGTATGATTGATTGGATTGAAAATCACGAGCAGCCTGATATTATTCATTTTTCGAGTACATTATTGATTGGAATCGCCAAAGCAATCAAACAACGAATCCGGATACCTGTCGTCTGTTCGATGCAAGATGAAGAAGTGTGGATTGACACCCTGAAAGCCAAATTTTCGAAAATTGCATGGAAAGGCATTCTTGAAAATATCCGGTATGTAGACAAATATATTACTACAAGCGATTTTTACAGGAAAACCGCGCTTTCCAAAATCCCGCAATTTCAGGATATTGAAGTGATTTATCCGGGTGTCGATATAGACCGGTACGCTTCCGATACCTATCCTGAATATCCTGTTATAGGTTTTTTTTACCATATCAACCGCTTGAACGGACTCGAAATTCTGGCAGACGCTTTTGTGAAACTGAAAAGAAAAAATACGATTCCCAACCTGAAACTTAAAATCGGAGGCGGGTATACGTCGCACGACAAGAAGTTTATCCGGACAATCCGGAAAAAATTATCATTGTACGTAGATGATGTAGAGATAAAAGAGGGATACCGGCTTGAAGACCACGCACGGTATTACAGTGAGATATCCGTAATCTGTGTGCCCATTACGTTTGAGGAAAGCGTCGGTTTATATCTTTGTGAAGCATTTGCTGCCGGACGACCTGCTGTGGAGCCGGCTACCGGTTCGTTTGTAGAGATTGTAGGTGATGCAGGCGTGATTTATTCGCCCAACAATAGCGATGCCTTGGCTGATGCCTTAGAAAAAATACTATCGGATAGCGAACTCTACCGGGCATGCAGACAAAATGCCTTGCAACTTTCAACCGACCGCTATAACAGCTATATATTGGCGGAAAAATTAGAGAGTTTGTATAAAAAACTCTGCTGAAAAAAAATGTTATTCTTTTACGGGAGTGAGGGTTATAGGTAATTCATAACCTTCGACCTTTACAATTCCTGTTATTTTGTCGGTCTGAGGCGAAAATTTAATGCCCACTTCACTGCCATCCACATAGAATGTAGAAGTAAATTGTTGATTATCTCTCTTGATATCCCGAAGCGTGTAAGTTCCGTTCACGTTTTTTAAAGTAGCAGTCAGTTTATCTTCGACTTGCTTAAATTCTATCGTTCCCTTTTCGTATCCATCCGGCACATCCGGCACCGAATAAGACCATGTCCCTTTCAATGTCGTCGTATTGTTTGTAGTATTTTGTGCAAATGCCGATAAACCACAAAACAGACAAAAAAGCGTAAACCAAAACTTAATCTGTGTACTCATAATTGATGTTATTTAATGATATCATTATTAATTATGCTACAAAGAAAATGCTTTTTGCGGAGATTCCCAAATAATCCGGAAAAAAAATGCAGCAAGCCTGTAAGCCGGGTTCTGTATTTCACGGCCACGAAGGCTATGAAGTGTCTGTCATTTATCTTGGCCGACCGTCACCGGCAAGCTCTTAGCGGTCTACCCCCCGACATCGGACGAGCCATCCTACAAGCGTCGGTATACATGACCTTACAACCCATTAGGCGTACAGCCTCCCGTATTACGACAGGAGCGGTGAGCTCTTACCTCGCCTTTTCACCCTTACCCTTCGACATTCCGGCAAACTTATGGTTCGACAAGCTCGCCAATCGCGAACTTACCAACCGTCGGCCGAAAGCTCAGGGCGGTTATTTTCTGTTACACTACTCTGCCCTCACAGACAGCTTCCCGTTAGGAAGAATGGCGCTCTATGTTGCCCGGACTTTCCTCCCATCCACAAAAGGATCAGCGACAGACCGGCCTGCTGCAATGCCGCAAAGATACAAAATCAATTACGAATAATTGAATAATTGAGTTATGAATCACACGATCAAATATCCAATTTGATATCTTTGGGTATTTAATGCTGTAACTTAGCTGCCTTTAGTCAAACAATTCTTTTTTATCCAATCCGTCAATTGCTTTCTTTTTGCAATTCATAAAAAAGATAAAATGCACAGCTAAGAAAAAGCCCCAAATCAAAGCACCGATCGCCAAAGATTTCCATTTTTCTGTATTTGCATTCAATCCAAGCAGAAACCAGGCGCTTGAAACCGCATGGAATGAAACATAAGTGGTGAAATGAAAACGGAAACCCACATCATAAATCGGCAGCTCACGTCCGTCTTTGAAACCAAAATACCAACCTGCAACAAACATACTACAACCATATAGAGTTGCCGGGATAATTACCGAGATATACCACTCATTCGTAAGCATGGCGCTTAATGTAAAACGAAAAACGAGCGTCAATACAATTGCAGCAACTGCAAAATAAACCAAATCTTTAGTCATAAATTTCATAATACTAATGTTTTAAAAGTTTTTTAATTTCTTCCGAATAAAAAAGATAAATGTTGCGTTCGACAAATTGCCGAAAGAGTTCCTTGCCCAAATTGGTAAGGTAATAGTATTTACGTTCAGGCCCTTTATTGCCTGCACCGGTTTCGTGTTGCACAACACCGATATGCTCGTACTTGCGCAACGCACGATACAAACTTTGTTCCTCACAAAGCATCGTCTCTTGCGATTTCTGCTCGACAAAACTCTTGATTTCATCCACATACTTTCGTCCGTCCTGCAATGCGAAGAATATCCACAAAGTAAGTTGCCCTTTCTTGTAGGTTTCTTCCCACGCCGACAGCAGGATTTTCAGTTTTTCTTCTTGTGCCATAAGCTAATAAATAACATGAATTAAACAATAGGTACTAAACAACATGAATAATACAAGCGCAAAGGTACAATCATTTTTTGAATAACAAAACTTTTTTTTTAAAAAAAATCTATTTTTTCAAAAATATTTGATATGATTTTTATTTTAATATCCGCATTCAATCAATATATTTTTCTGCATGGAAATTTTTCTGTTAAAAATTTCCATGCAGGTAAAACCTCTATTCGTTTACCATTGTACATAAATGCGTCTTGTTGGTTAAAACTGATTATCAGACCATCATCTGTTTTGAAATAATTCATTGCTTCGGTCAATCCACGAATTTCGCGCTCACGATTTTCGGGTAAAAGTTCATAACAAACCTGTATAACCTGCTCTAATTTTCCATTTTTCATCACCACAAAATCACATTCAGCTTTGTTTTCGTTAAAATAATAAGATTGTTTCCCTTTTCGCCGTAGTTCCCAATAGATCAGATTTTCGAGTAAATGACCTTTGTTTTCAGTAAATGAAGTTGAAGCAACATTTATTATGCCAGGGTCGATAACATAAATTTTTCGAGGATTAACCATTTGGACTTTTAGCGAATAGCTGAATTTTGGCATAAAATTGACTACATAGGAATCTTCCAAAAATGAAAAATAATCCAAAACAGTT
>JAIRJR010000099.1 GCA_031260575.1 Tannerella sp. | reverse complement strand
TTGTAACTGTCTAACGCATAATGCTCGAAAGCGGTCGTAAAGATAATCCGCGTATTTCCCGTAAGCATGCGCGAAAATTCCATCCCGCTGAGTTCCGGCATCTGAATATCGAGAAAAAGCAAATCGACAGGGTGGGCGTTCAGTTCAGGCAATGCCAAAATGGCGCTGTTGTATTTCCCTTTCAACGTCAGAAAGGGTGTTTTTTGTACATACGAGTCCAACAGGCTGACAGCCAGCGGTTCGTCGTCGATAATAGCACACGATATTTTCATTGTTTGATTTGTCATTTTCAACTCTGTGGCTCTCTGTGTCTTCTCTGTGCAACTCTGTGTTATTTTTTTTATTTCACAGAGAATCACAGAGAAGACACAGAGCTACACTGAGTTTTTATTCATTAAAATTGGTGGCATTGCCTCCAAAAGAGGATATTAGTTTTCATTCTTAATTCTCAATATTAATTCACAGTGGTACGTTTCGTCTGACTGCCCGTAAGTCAGTTCGTAATTTCCGGGATACAGCAGGTCTAATCGTTTTTTCAGATTGACTAAACCGATTCCCGACCCGCTATTGTCTTCTTCGTCTTTCGGAAAAAAACTGTTGCGAATCAAACATTTGATTTGTTTTCCGGAAGCGATTATCTCTATATGAATAAACGAAGGCTTACTGTTGCTGACGCCATGTTTAAAGGCATTTTCAACCGGTGAAATAAACAACAGCGGGGCAATCAATACACCCGGTTGCTCGATTTCTATCTCCGTTTTCAAATCAACATGTTCCGGCATGCGGATGCGCATCAGTTCCACATAGTCGCGGACAAAATCAATATCTTTCCCCAAAGGGACAAACGCATGGGCGCTATCGTAGAGCATATATCGCAGTAATCGGCTTAATTTGTGTACCGATTCCTGCGCCTGTTCGCCGTTGATGGCAATCAGGCTGTAAATATTATTCAGCGTATTAAACAGGAAATGCGGGTTTAACTGGTTTTTCAGATTTTGCAATTCGGCTTCAGAGCGTTGCTTTTCCAATTCTTTGCGCTCTGTATCTATCTGATACCAACTACTGGTTGCCTTTAATGCAATACTTAAAATCGTTATAAAGGCATACTTGACGGCATCGCCAAACATTAAAAAGTGAACAGGAATACGAAATCCGCGTCCTAGAAAAACGCCTTCAGGCCCTTGAATCAAATTCACAAGTAGGCGTGAAACAACAATGGCGACGGCAAATAACAACAGGTTACTGAACAGATACAGCCAAAACCGCCTCGTAAACAGAAACCGTTTTACCAAATAGCCATAATTTACATAAAATACGACCAAGGTGCCTGACATCAAAATAAAGAAACGCAGGTATTCGTGCAGACTAAGTGTCTCTGAATCCCTTCTTCCGAATAGAACAGGGACTAAGAACAATACAATCCAAATAATTGCATGGACAAATTTCTCCAACCGTCTGGGATTGCTTGTTATTGTTTGAATTTGGGACATCGTTTTCATCTTAATTGAGCACAAAAATATGAATTTTCTAAGAATAATAAAACAGTTGATACTTATTCGTAACGGATCGCTTCAATCGGGTCTAATTGCGACGCTTTTTTAGCCGGATACCAGCCGAAGAAGATGCCGGTTACGGTGCAGACAACAAACGACAGAATGATACTCCATACTTGTATGCTGACAGTAAACATCATATTGATAATCATTGAAATGCCTACCCCAAATAATACGCCGATTGCTCCGCCGGTGATGCTGATCAGGATTGCCTCGATCAGAAATTGCGTCAAAATATCTATCCCTCTGGCGCCGATACTCATCCGCAGGCCGATTTCACGGGTACGCTCGGTGACGGATACATACATGATATTCATAATTCCGATACCGCCTACGATCAAAGATATTCCTGCCACCGAGGCGAGTAATATCGTCAACATACCGGTTACCGAAGTCATCATCGAACTTATTTCCTCCATCGAACGGATGTTGAAATCGTCGGAATCTCCGGATTTCAGTTTATGATTTTGACGTAAAATCTCGGATATCTCACCAATCGCTGCTTCGGAATATTCTTCTTTGATCACAGAGGCATTGATGGAGTGCAGATGGGTAATGGCTAACACCCTCTTTTGAATCGTCGTATAAGGCGCCAGAATCACATCGTCCTGATCCATTCCCATACTGTTAAACCCTTTACTTTTCAGTACGCCAACAATCCGGAACGGGATTTTTTGAAAGCGAACCACTTGTCCGACAGGATTTTCGCCATTGGGAAAAAGCTCGTCTATGACCGTTTTCCCTACAATGCAAACCTTTGCGGCAGACAGGATATCCTGTTCGGAAAACATATCGCCATCTTCTATACTGTAACGGCGAATCTCCAGATAATCCTGATTAACACCGTATATCGTTCCCGGTTTGTTGTTGGAACCAAAAACCACCTGTCCGGAAGCGTTTACAATCGGCGAGACAGCCGTCAGATAACGGGTGTCTTTCACGATACTTTCGTAGTCGGTCAGTTTCAGCGTTTCCATCGAGGAACCGCTTTGCCTTACTCCACCTCGCATATCGGCTCCGGGTTGAATCATAATCAGGTTGGAACCCATTTCACTGATTTGAGATTGGATGCTTTTTGACGATCCCTGCCCGATGGCAAGCATGGTAATTACGGAAGCTACGCCGATGATAATGCCCAGCATGGTGAGGAATCCGCGCATTTTGTTGTTTGATAATGCTTTAAGCGCTATTTTTAATTGATTTACTATGTTCATGACTGCTAAATAATAACTGAATAATTGAGTAACTGAATAATTAAAAAAAACAATTATGAATGATGATTAATTGAATAATTGAGTCTTAATTGAACCTTGAATTTTTGAATCCTTGAATCTTTGAATTTCAATCTTCGTTTACTGGTAATGCAGCCAACACGTCGGCGGCTATTCCAATATTTTTATTCGTTGTATCACTTACCACACGCCCGTCTTTGAGTAAGATATTGCGTCCACTGAAAGTGGCGATTTCCGGATTGTGCGTGACGAAAATAATCGTTTTTCCTTGTGCGTTTAATCGCTGGAGAAGTACCAAAATCTCAAAACTGGTGCGGGTGTCTAAGTTTCCGGTGGCTTCGTCTGCGAGGATTACTGCCGGATCGTTTACCAAAGCGCGTGCAATGGCTACACGCTGCATCTGACCGCCCGACATCTGGTTGCTTTTGTGGTTCAAGCGGTCGCCCAAGCCTACGGCTTTGAGCGAATCGGTCGCTTTCTTCTTGCGCTCGGAAGCGCTGAAAGCCGGATTGTACAACAAGGGAAGTTCGACATTCTCGACTGCTGTTGTTTTTGGTAACAGGTTATAACTCTGGAAGACGAAACCAATTTTCCGGTTACGCAATATGGCGCGGGCGTTTTTCCCCATAGAGCGGACGGGTGTTGCGTCTAAGTAGTAATCGCC
>JAIRJR010000088.1 GCA_031260575.1 Tannerella sp. | reverse complement strand
GCCCGATAAAATAGAGCCGGCAACATTGGAAAGCGGTTTGACTTTTATCGGAATGTTGGGCATGATTGACCCGCCGCGCGAAGAAGTGAAAGCAGCCGTAGAAAAATGCTGTTCGGCAGGCATTAAACCGGTGATGATTACCGGCGACCACAAGATTACCGCCATTGCAATCGCCGAAGCGTTGGGCATCAAACAACCCGACGACATCGCATTGACCGGACTTGATGTGGAACGAATGTCGGACGAAGAATTGAAAGCAATCGTAGAAAATATTGCCGTATACGCCCGCGTATCGCCTGAACATAAAGTGCGCATTGTGCAGGCGTTTCAAAGTCGCGGCGAAATTGTGGCAATGACGGGCGACGGCGTAAACGACGCTCCCGCGCTCAAATTGGCAGATATTGGCGTTGCAATGGGCATCACCGGAACCGATGTGTCCAAAGAAGCCGCCGACGTGGTACTGGCTGACGATAATTTTGCCACCATTGTTTCGGCTGTGGAGGAGGGGCGCCGCATTTACGACAATATTCTCAAGGCGATACAATTCATGCTTTCGACCAATATTGGCGAGATTATCGTGTTATTTGTCGCTGTATTGGCAAATTGGGCAACGCCGCTTTTACCGATACACATTTTATGGATTAACTTGGTTACCGACAGTTTACCCGCGCTTGCCTTGAGCGTTGACCCTGTCGCCGCCGATGCCATGAAACGCAAACCGGTTAATTCGCATCATGATATTATGAACCGCCCATTTGCTGCGCGAATATTCCTTCAGGGAAGCATCATCGGCATACTTTCACTGATTGCTTTTCGTATCGGCTTGCAAACGAGCGTGGCAATCGCTCAAACAATGACTTTTGCCGTATTGGCGTTCTGTCAGTTTACACATGTTTTTAATGTTCGCTCGGTAACGCAATCGGCTTTCCGCACCATGTTCAAAAACAAATTGCTGTGGGGCGCTATTGGCGTATCGGCGGCATTGATGTTTGGCGTACTCGACATACCTGCATTGCGCGATATTTTCCGTTTGACAACATTGAATGCAACGCAATGGATTTGGGTTGCCGGTTTGTCGTTGGCGCCGTTGGTAATCATGGAGATAGTAAAGGGGATGATGCGGTTGATGAAACGTAATAAGCAGATGTAACGATTTATTGTATCTTTGCGGATGTTTTTTAAATTACCGGTAAGCCGTGGACAACGTAGTGGGACAATGAAACATATGATTAAACGTTAGATAAATTATAAACCGTCTGAAAGAACAAAAAAAGTAAATAAAATGACAGATAGAAACAAAGAAAACATCAAATTTATGTGGCGAGTTACTGCGGCACACGTCTTCGCGTACTTCATTGCAGGCGTATTTGCAATGACCTTGTTCGACTACGAGAATTGGTTTTCATCAAACGAAATACTGTCGTCGATGATGAAACCGACAACAGCCCCAATCATTGCGCTTGGAGGCACTTCTTTACAAGTCTTACGCGGCATCTTTATTGCATTGGTATTACTACCGTTACGAAAAGTTTTTACAGAAGAAAAGTACGGTTTTTTAAAGTTGGGACTTCTGATTTTAGGCTTGTCGGTATTGTCAACCTTTGGTCCTGCGTTTGGCTCAATCGAAGGTTTTATTTATACCAAAATGTCCGTTATGGAGCAAATTACAGGCTATCCCGAAGCAATTTTGTGGATTTCTCTGTTTATTGGGATTCTATGGGTGCTCTACAAGTTTGAAAAGAAAGCGATAAACACAATAGCCATTACTTTGCTGACTTTGCTTGTATTAATGGGAGTTATAGGATATTTAGGCGCTTCGGGAATTATAAACATGCAAAATTAACCGACAAAAAAGCCGCCTTGATATTGGCAGCGATGCGCAGGCGACAGTGCGAGTAGAAACGGAAAGTTTTTGAAACGGAAACAACAAATGAGCGATTTACAAATACGTCAAATTCAAGAAGAAGAGTATCCTATTTTGGAGGACTTTTTATACAATGCGATTTTTCTGCCACCCGATGCAGAGCCCGTTCCTCGCGAAATAATTTATAAGCCCGAAATTTTTGTATATGTCAAAGATTTTGGAGATAAAGACGATTATGGAGTTGTGGCAGAACAAGACGGACAAATAATCGGTGCTGCGTGGACACGAATAATCCCCTCATACGGACACGTAGACAATGAAACTCCCGAACTCGCAATTTCTGTTTTGCCGAATTTTCGAGGGAAAGGAATAGGAAGCGAAATGATGCAAAGTCTTTTTGATTTGTTGCGTGAACGCGGATACAAACGAACTTCTCTTTCAGTACAAAAAGATAATCCGGCGGTACGATTTTACGAGAGATTGGGTTACGAAATTACAGGCGAAAGACTTGACCACGCAAATCATGAAGACTTTCTGATGATGAAGTGTTTGTAAGTAGAATATTCAATTTTTGAAATATGATTAAAAAGTCAATTTTAGTTTGGTTATCAATTATTCATCTTGCTATTCTGAATGGAGCATTTCGAGAGGCATTTCTGGTTCCTTGGCTCGGAGAAAGTTATGCTCAACCTGTCAGCGGATTTATTCTTTGCCTGTTGATTTTTACAGTTTCGTTATTTCTCATTCCCCGAATTGGGAAAGGAAAACCAAAAACATATTGGCAAATAAGATGTTTATGGGTTGTGTTGACCAATGATAGTAAGATGAACAACAAAAACGCAACGAACGTATAATTAAGGAAAAATATGGCAAATAAAGAAATCATCGAAAAAGTTTTTCATAAGAGAACACAGTCCAAGCAAATTCACGAAGCGGTTTTGTTGGTGGAGAACAGCAGTGGCGATTTTTCCGTAAACTTTGGCTACGGCGGAAAAACGATTGATACGCCTATGTACGCGGCAAGTGTCGGCAAACTTCACACAACTGCCTGTGTGTTGATGTTGCAGCAACAAAAAAAGTTGTCGTTAGATGATTGTGTGGTGGATTATTTCGACAAAAATATGTTCAGCGGACTGCACGTATATAAAGGAACAGACTATTCTCACACGCTTACGCTTTCCGATTTGCTGTTTCAAACAAGCGGTTTGCCTGATTATTTGGTGGAAGGAGGTATCGAACGGGGCGTTAATGAGGATTTTGCCATCAGTACTGCGGAAATGATAGAAATTACAAAGACCTTGAAA
>JAIRJR010000426.1 GCA_031260575.1 Tannerella sp. | reverse complement strand
GCCACGTATGGCATGGAACGTATCATGGGACGGGCTTTAGGACCCGTGAGAAAAGTGCTGAACTATGCTTCGGATAATTTCTCCCAAAACCTTCCCATCGTGTATCTTCAAACGGTTATTTCGGCAGGAGAAGCCGGCTTGCAAATGCGCGGACTTTATATCGGCGACGATTTCGAATGTTTTGAGAAAGCAGCCGGGCTGTCGCTCGAAACAAACTTCCGCATGATGGATCGTGAAATGAAAAAAGTCGTTGTATATCTTGAACCTGAAGAGTTTCGCAGTACATGGTTAGGTAACAAAAGCATTTACCGCACACGAATGGCCATAGCCGACAACGGCGAATTGATTGTGCTGGCTCCCGGTTTGCATCAATTTGGCGAAGACCCGACAATTGATGTGCTGATTCGTAAATACGGATATGTCCATACACCGCAGGTATTAAGCTATGTAAAGGACAACGAAGACTTGCAAAACAACCTCGGAGTTGCCGCCCATCTGATCCATGGCACTTCGGAAGGACGTTTCAACATCACGTATTGTCCGGGGCATTTGACACGTCAAGAGATTGAAAGCGTGGGTTATCAATATGACGACTTGGATGAAATGATGAAGAAATATGACCCTGCCGTTTTAAAAGATGGCTGGAACGAAGTCGATGGCGAAGAAATTTATTATATTTCCAATCCGGCTTTGGGGCTATGGGCATTTAAAGAAAGATTTAAGGACTAAACTCATTATTACTATAAACTCTCTGTATAACTCTGTGTCTTCTCAGTGTGACTCTGTGTTATTTGTTTTTTATTACACAGAGAATCACAGAGAAGACACAGAGAACCACTGAGAAAACCATTCACAATTCTAAGTTATGTTGAAAATTGTTGCCGATGACAAAATCCCTTTTCTGAAAGGCGTCTTAGACCCTTATGTCGATGTCGTTTATCTACCCGGAGGCAAGATAACGGCTGCCGATGTGGTTGATGCCGATGCGGTTTTTACACGTACCCGCACCCATTGTGACGAGAAATTACTGCATCACGGCAAAGTTCAATTAATTGTTACGGCTACGATCGGTTACGACCATATTGATACGGACTATTGCGAGGCAAACGGAATTCGATGGGTCAATGCTCCGGGATGTAATTCGTCGTCGGTACAACAGTATATCACAACTGCTTTGCTTGTGCTTGCACAAGAACAGAACCGGAACTTGCAGGATATGATATTGGGAGTAATCGGTGTGGGTAATGTCGGCAGCAAAGTGGCAAAAGCAGGAGCCGCTTTAGGAATGTGCGTGTTGATGAACGACCCTCCGCGTGCCGAAAAGGAGGGTGGGGAACAGTTTACTTCGTTGGACAGATTGTTGGCACACAGTGATATTGTG
This sequence comes from Tannerella sp., assembly GCA_031260575.1. Classification (GTDB taxonomy): domain Bacteria; phylum Bacteroidota; class Bacteroidia; order Bacteroidales; family Tannerellaceae; genus Tannerella. The sequence goes on along the minus strand of JAIRJR010000426.1, from coordinate 5,368 downwards.
ACTTGTCATACCCCGCTGACAACGGAAGGATCCTACCCGACTTATCATTTATCGTCGTACGATTTTTTTGAGCGGATGAAACAAGGGGCGGTATATATGAACACTTCCCGTGGAGCAGTGACAGATACTGAAGCATTGAAACAGGCTGCACAATATCCCACTGTCGTTGCAGGCGCTACCCGCAAACACCCCAAACTCTCAGCTTATATCTTAGATGTCTGGGAAAACGAACCACATCTTGACCTGGAATTATTGGAAAATGCCTTGATCGGCACTCCGCATATCGCAGGTTATTCGTCAGATGGCAAAGCCAACGGCACAGCCGTATGTGTACGTGAATTTTGCCGTTTCTTCGGAGTATTGGATGCGATGCAGGATTGGCATCCGGATGCGATTCCGGCGCCCCCCATGCCAACCGATATATGGATTGACTGCACAGGGAAAACGGAGCAACAAGTCTTGTATGAAGCAGTAACACACACCTATCCGATTTGGGAAGACAGTTTGCGTTTGAAGCAAATACCAACTGATTTTGAGAAACAGAGAGGAGATTACCGGATTCGCCGCGAATTCGATCATTTCACCATACAACTAAAACATCCACAGGAAAATATCGCTGACAGGCTTGGATTGTTGGGGTTTAAAATCGGGAACTGCCTGTGCGTCGATTAACCTGTTAGCGCAGATTCGTATTTTGCAATCCCTGACCGGAAAGTAAGTTACGTCAGAAAGCAAAAAAATGTTATTTGTTTTGTATTACGCCAAACTTATACTACCTTTGCCATTCACTATAAAATCTACAAAAAATGAAAAAGATATTTTTATTATGTATGGCGGTAACGTTGACAGGTATTGTTAACGTTACCCTTGCTCAGGAAAGACCTGAGATTAGTGACAGGGCATTAAGCGCCCAGTATAAATACGAAATTAACGTTTTGAACTCCGAAATCAAAACCGTTAAAATCAAACTGAGAGCCGACCAAAAAAATCCCGTATTGCGTGCAGATTTGGAAGACAAACAAGTTAAACTCAATGATGTCAAAACAAAGAAAAAAATTATTGACAATGCCATCAAGAGTAAGGCAGCCTCGGAAAAAGCAGCAAGAAAAGCCGAAAAAGCCGAACAAAATGCACTGCGACGCGCTGATGAAGCTCAAAGGCTAAGGGAAAAAGAAAGATTGTAACTAAGTACAATAGAACTAATTAATAAAGAAACAAGATGAACAATTTAGCAGACATTGGTTTGATTGGTTTGGCCGTAATGGGCGAAAATTTAGTGCTTAACATGGAAAGTAAAGGCTTTACGGTGGCTGTATATAACCGTACCGTATCGAAGGTTGATGATTTTGTGAACGGACGCGGTAAAGGAAAGAATTTTATCGGCGTACATTCGATCGAAGATTTGTGCAAATCGTTGAAACGTCCGCGAAAAGTCATGATGCTGGTGAAAGCCGGTAAAGCGGTCGACGACTTTATCGAACAGATAATTCCTTACTTGGAACGGGGCGATGTGATTATTGACGGTGGTAATACACACTTTCCGGATACGATTCGCCGTACGGCTTATGTCGAAAGCAAAGGATTGCTGTATATCGGCACAGGCGTATCGGGCGGCGAAGAAGGCGCTTTGAAAGGTCCATCAATCATGCCCGGCGGCTCGAAACCGGCATGGGAATTGGTAAAACCCATCTTTCAAGCCATTTGTGCCAAAGCAGGAGATGCCCCCTGCTGCGATTGGGTCGGTGAAAACGGAGCCGGACACTTTGTGAAGATGGTACACAACGGAATCGAATACGGTGATATGCAGTTGATTTGCGAAATCTACCAGATCATGAAAGATCTACTGGGTATGTCGGCGGCTGAAATGCACGAAGTCTTCAAAGAATGGAACACAGGAGAATTGGATAGCTACTTGATCGAAATCACACGCGATATCCTTGCTTACAAAAACGAAGCCGGCGAAGTGGTGGTCGATAAAATATTGGATACTGCCGGACAAAAAGGCACGGGTAAATGGACAGGGGTGGCAGCATTGGATCTGGGCGTTCCCTTGACCTTAATCGGTGAATCGGTATTTGCACGCTGCCTTTCTGCACAAAAAGATGAGCGCGTGGAGGCATCCAAAGAATTATCCGGCCCAAAACCGGCGTATTCAGGCGATAAAACGGAATTTATCAATGACTTGAAAAATGCGTTGTATGCATCCAAGATTGTCTCGTATGCACAGGGTTATCTCTTGATGCGCGAAGCCGCCAAAGAATATAAATGGAATCTGAACAACGGCGGTATTGCGCTGATGTGGCGGGGAGGATGTATTATCCGTTCAGTTTTCTTGGGAAAAATTAAAGAAGCATTTGACCGGAATCCCGATTTGACGAATCTCTTGCTCGACCCGTTCTTTAAAGAAAAGGTACTTTCTGCGCAAGAAAGCTGGCGAAAAGTGATCACGGCAGCAGTTAACAATGGGATTCCGGTTCCGGCATTGTGCTCTGCACTGACTTATTTTGACGGATACCGTACCGAACGCCTGCCTGCCAACTTATTGCAAGCGCAGCGCGACTATTTTGGCGCCCATACTTATGAGCGTGTCGACAAGCCGCGCGGCGAATATTTTCACACAAACTGGACAGGACGGGGTGGAGATACTTCTGCATCGACATACATTGTATAATATTAGAAAAAAAATGAAAAAAATTTCTTTATTTATCGCACTTTTATTTTTTTTCACATCATGCGGTACCGTTCCTTTGACGGGAAGGAGACAAATGCTGTTGATATCGGATACCGAACTCATTACTGCCAGTCTGACGCAGTATGATACTTATATCAAATCTACCACCCTGTCAACCGACAAAGCAAAAACGGCTACAGTAGAACGGGTGGGAAAGAAGATATCGGAGGCCACAGAAACCTATCTGCGCCAAAACGGTTTCGAAAGCGAATTGGCCAATTTCCAATGGGAATTTAAGTTAGTCAAAGAAAATCAGGTTAATGCTTTCTGTATGCCCGGAGGAAAGATTGTCGTCTTTGAAGGTTTATTGCCGCTTATTGCGTCCGACGATGAACTGGCTGTTGTTATCGGACATGAGGTTGCCCATGCCGTTGCAAAACACAGCAACGAACGCATGAGTCAGGAAGTATTGACTCAATATGGAGCAGCGATCGTTGATGCAGCATTAAGTACCAGAACATCAGCTATTCAGTCATTGGGAAATACCGTTTTCGGACTGGGCGCCCAATTAGGTGTGATGCTGCCTTATTCACGTCAACATGAATATGAAGCCGATTATATTGGAATGATATTTATGACTTTAGCCGGATATAATCCGGAAAGCACCATTACCTTCTGGCAAAAGATGTCAGGCGGAGGAAGCGGAGGGGGATCGGATTTTCTTAGTACGCACCCAAGCGACGACAAACGAATCGCCGAGCTTCAAAGACGAATGCCGGAGATGTCAAAATTCAAAAAATAGCCCATACAAACTTATGAACTCTACAAGAAGGGATTTTTTAAAACGGGCCGGAACCGGGATCGCGCTTTCATTGGGAGGCGTCCTACCCGGTTTCAGCGCCGCCGGATATAATCGGATCATTGGCGCCAACGAACGCATCAATGTATCCATCGTTGGGGTGAATAGCCGTGGGGATGCCTTAGCTCATAATTTTGCCCGGCAAGAGATATGCAATGTTGCGTATCTTTGCGACGTCGACTCCCGTGCGATCGATAAATGTATGAAGACAGTTCAACCTGTGCAAAATAATCCTCCAAAACGTGAAAAGGATTTCCGGAATTCGCTTGATAGTAAGGATGTAGATGCTATTGTCATCGCCATGCCCGACCATTGGCATACACCTGCTGCATTACTTGCTATGCAGGCAGGCAAACATGTATACCTCGAAAAGCCGGTCAGCCACAATCCAAGAGAAGGAGAAATGCTGGTGGAGGCGACAGCCAAATACGGTAAAGTGGTACAAATCGGCACCCAGCGCAGGTCATGGCCCAAAGTAATGGAAGCAATCCGGTACGTACAGGATGGAGGCATTGGAAATGTACATTTTGGAAAAGGATGGTATGCCAACAACAGGCCAAGCATAGGCACAGGAAAAGTCACTGCCGTCCCCGACTGGTTGGATTGGGATTTATGGCAAGGGCCGGCTCCGCGTCTGGATTATAAGGATAATATTGTACATTACAATTGGCACTGGTTATGGCATTGGGGTACGGCCGAAACACTGAACAACGGCACACATATGGTCGACTTACTCCTATGGGGAATGAACCTTAAATATCCGACCAAAGTCAGTTCGATAGGTGGACGTTATTACCATGAGGACGACTGGGAAACACCCGATACGCAAATGGTTACATTAGAGTTTGGAGATAAGTGCAGCATATTGTGGGAAGGGCAAAGTTGTAATGCCAAACAGACAGAAAACAGTTCGGTCGGTGTTATCTTTTATGGAGACAAAGGAAGTGTATATATTTCGGCAGGAGATAGTTATACCGTCTTTGACAAACAAAACAAGGTTTTGAAGGAAGTCAAAAGCGAAATCACCGTAAATCCTTTAGACAGAGTAAATCCTGCAGAACAACTGGATGCAATCCATATCCTTAATTTTTTCGATGCAATCACCAAAGGGACGCCTTTATATATGACTGCCGAGAACGGACACCGCTGCACCTTGTTGATGCAATTAGCTAATATATCCCAGCGTACAGGCCGTATGCTGCGCACCAACCCGCAAAACGGACATATCATCGGCGACAACGAAGCCCAACAACTCTGGAGTCGCAACTACCAACCCGGTTGGGAACCTAAGGTTTCATAATTGGTTTTGCCGGGATGGAAGACAGAATTTCACGAATAGAAATATGCTCTACACCTTCATACGTATTTTCAAAAACTTTTTCTCCTGAAATGACCATTTTTGGATAATTAGTTTTGATTTTCAGAAGATTACCAAATCAATCACTTCCGTTGCTAAAGCGCCTATTTTAATTTCGTAGCCGCTGAACAACAGATGGTTATACACAACGTTTTCCGGTCGGCGGGCTTTGTCTTGTGGTTTGTAACCGGCAATGACATTACGAATACCCAAGTTTTCAAAATAATATTTCTCGCCACATTCAAATAATCGCTTTCCTGCAATATCGTACCTGCCCACACTGTGAACTACATAAGCGTCCATCGACTTCTATCGTTTTTTATCGACTTTTATTGCCCTGTCAAATCTTCTTCGTATTCGCCGCAAACAATGATGCTTCAGCCATATTCTTAACATCTAATTTATTAAATAAATTTTTCCGATGGAAATTGACTGTATCTGCTGTAATACCTAATTGTTTCGCTATTTCATCCATTGAATA
>JAIRJR010000250.1 GCA_031260575.1 Tannerella sp. | reverse complement strand
AAACTTGTAAAATTTAATTTTTGGCGGATACATTCCACCATCCGGTTATATTGATCTGACCCCGTTGTTGCATATTTCTCCAAGTCTTTTGTACTGTCGCCCTCTATTTCTTGAATAATACGTCGCGCCAACAATTCCATTGCCGATCTTGAAGACGCAAAACCGGTAAACGGGCAAATAAAAAGAATAGGCGGGCTACCAATCCGCATATGTACTTCTTTGGCTCCATACCCATAAAGGATAGCCATGCTATCATGTGTTTGAGTCCCGCGAACAATGGAATCGTCGCAAAAAACAATCCGTTTTCCTTCCAACAAATGACGGTTCGGAATCAGTTTCATTCGCGACACCAAACTCCGGACAGATTGATTGGCAGGAGTAAAACTGCGCGGCCACGAAGGAGTGTATTTGACTAAAACCCTCCGGTGGGGGATTCTCTTTCCATCCGAATAACCCAAAGCCATTCCGATACCCGAATCGGGGATGCCTGCAACAAAATCGGCTTCGACCGTATCTCTTTGAGCCATAATCATACCGTTGGTGTACCGGGCTGTATCCACATTAATGCCTTCATACTCGGAAGTCGGATAACCGAAGTAAGTCCAAAGAAATGAACATATTTGCATTTGTTCGTTTGCCGGACGGAGTTGAGTCAATCCATCAACGGTGATTTTTATGATTTCTCCGGGGCCGATATCGTGTACCCGGTTAAAGTTTAAATTCGGAAAACTCGACGGTTCGCTACTAACTGCATATGCACCTTCCTTTTTCGCTACAATAACCGGTGTGCGCCCCCATTTATCACGGGCAGCGATCAAACAATCGTCTGTCAACAGTAATAACGAACATGAACCTTTGATTTTGGCAAATACATTTTCAATCCCGTCGACAAAAGTCTTACCTTCTGCAATCAACAACGCAATCAATTCAGTCTGATTCGTTGCCCCGGAGCTAAGCTCCGAAAAATGAGATCCTTTGCATAGCAATTCTTTTTCCAATTCGTACAGGTTATTGACTTTGGCTACGGTTACTATGGCAAACTTACCCAAATGCGTATTCATAAAAATCGGCTGCGGATCGGTATCACTGATGATTCCAATGCCCGAATTTCCGACAAATTTGTCTAATTCACGTTCGAAACGTGTCCTGAAATATGAATTTTCCAGATTATGAATGGAACGCTTAAAAATGCCATCATGTAAAGTAGTCATACCTCCACGGCGTGTTCCGAGATGCGAATTATAGTCTGTTCCGTAAAATAAGTCGACCGCACAAGCCGACTTTGATATTGTACCAAAAAAACCACCCATTTACTTTATTTGTTTTTGAAGACACAAAAGTAGATAAAATTTTTAGTTCCAACAAGCAACTTCAGCCGAAAAAAAGGAATTTATATTTGCATGATACTGAATGTCAGAGACAAACATAATATATTTGTGTTTTATAAATAAAATCTATTGAATGATAGATATTATCTGTTTGACAAGCCTTTCCTCATGTTGTAACTTTGTTGCATAATAATAATAATTTTAATAGAAAAACGATGTATCCTAAAGAATTAATGACAAACGTCTATTGGGGGTTTTTTGGAGGAAAGTACGAAACGCTTGAATCGTTCAACCGGGCAATGAGCGAATATAATGAAGAATTCAGCATAAAGTGGAATCCGAATGAGATTGTTCTAAAATCTATGTTCACAACCATTTTATATTCCTATTGGGATTATGATTTGGAAGCCGAAATAGAAAATTCCTTTGACTTGGATGCGAACAATCAAGATGGTTTTACTGCCGGCGAACTGCTGTTTAAAGTGCATAATCAGATTGTCGAAAAGCTGGAAAATGAAATACACCATTTTTTTGAAGGTTTTGTATTGGGAAACCGAAAGAATCACAAGAATCGTTACAGACCGTTATATTTTATCAATCAGGGGAGATAATTAGGTCATTTAATGAACGTAAGTTACAGCAAATCATGCGGCGACTCAAATGCTCCTTACTTTTTTAAAGTCAATTGAAGTATCGTATTCATTTATTAAGTATTTTTGTCTTCAAAATTATACTTACACATGGAAAAAATGAAATTGACTTTTAAAGGATTAATGAATGAATATAAGGGTTTTACCTTATATGGTTTGCTTGGGGTTTTCGCAATCTTTTTAGGGATGCTCAGTTGTCAAAGTCCATCACAGGGACTATATGGAAAGAAAATATTGGTATTTACTGAAAACGGCCCCGGTTACGTACACGATAATATCCCGGCAAGCATCGACATGTTTTTGGCGCTTGGAGAAAAAGAACATTTTACAGTCGACACCACTTCGACATCAGCCGTATTTGCAACCGCGGCTTTGCAACAATACGATGTAATTGTATTTTCCAATACAAATAACGATGTATTTGACTCACAGGCTGAAAGAGATGGGTTAATGGAATTTGTCCGGTCGGGAAAAGGGGTCATGGGCGTACACATAGCCTGCGGAACCGAGCGCAATTGGGACTGGTTTAAGCAAATGATGGGAGGGACATTTGTTTTTCATCCACAGTTTCAGGAATATCCTGTTTGGGTGGTCGATCATTTACATCCTTCGATGGAAGGCGTGCCTTCACCATGGATGGTCAAAGACGAGTTGTATATCATGAAAGAAATGAACCCTACCATTCATATTTTGATGGTTTCCGATTTTTCTTCACCCGATTTTAAATTTTCAGATCCCATGCCCGATACGTTCGGAAAAGTCTTCCCTTGCGTCTGGTCTAATACATTTGATGGAGGACGCCAATGGTTTACAGCCCTTGGACATGACAAAAGAGATTATAGTAACCCGGTGTATGTCAGTCATATATTAAATGGCTTGAAGTGGATTACTCAAAATCCTTGATTTTAGGCGTTCTGCTCGAAGATGTAAATTTCATAACCACCTTGAGTACGGTACTCAACCAAAACGGCTCCATCTTTTGGGTGACCTTTTTCAATGATTTGACTATGGGGATATGTTGGGGACATTTCTTTTCGCAAGCGCCACATTCCTTACAATTGCTTGCAGCGTAAGTCTTCAAGGGGTTAAGCAGACTGGTACTGGTCACATATAGCGTAAAACCGGAAATCAACCCGACCGAATAACGCAGATTATAAGCCGTAAAACAAGCCGGAATATTCACATTATGCGGGCAAGGCATACAATAATTACATCCTGTGCAAGGCACTTTATATGTTGATTCAATGATTTTGATAACGGAATCGTATGCTTGGTTCTCTGCCGCAGTCAATATTTCCGGCTCAGCCTCCTTTGCCGTTTGAAAATTATCATCCAGATGAGCCGGTTCGTTCATACCCGAAATAACAACCGTGACTTCCGGATGGTTCCAAAGCCACCGCAATCCCCATGCAGCCGGCGACAATGAACGGTTTGCCGCTCTAAAGGTATCGACCGCTTTTCGAGGAAGACCGGTGGCGAGTTTCCCGCCCAACAACGGTTCCATAATAATTACGGGCAAGCCTTTCTCAGCAGCCTTTTTGAGTCCGGCCGTACCGGCTTGATAATTCGTATTGATATAATTATATTGTATCTGGCAAAAATCCCAGTCGTAAACGTCGAGCAGTTCGATAAACTCATGATGCATTCCATGAAAAGAAAATCCGATATTTTTGATTTGACCGGATTCCTTTTTCTCCTGAATCCATTTAACGATATTTAGCCCACAAAGCCTTTTCCATTCAGCCGTATCCCCAATATTATGAATCAGGTAATAATCAATATAATCCGTATGCAATCGTTCAAGTTGCGTTTGAAACAACCTTTCAAAGTCATGATTTGTTTTGCATTTTCCGATCGGCAGTTTGGTTGCCAAAAAAATCTTGTTTCGCAGATTGTTTTTGGATAATATCGTTCCTAATGCTTCTTCGCTGCCACCATACGTGTATGCCGTATCAAAATAGTTGACACCTTCGCTGACGGCTTTTACAACCAATTGTTCTGTCCGGTTGATGTCGATCTGAGTCAAATTCCGGGGAAAACGCATACACCCAAATCCGATGATTGATAACTTGTTACCCGATTTTATGTCTGTACGGTACTTCAACATATATGATGCTATTATTGATTAAATCGACTTCAAAAACTGCAAATTTACAATATTTCTGTTTTACAATCGAAAAAAAACCTGAAAACTTTTTTTGTTTCCAAAGTTTTTTCTACCTTTGCAGCCGTTTTTTCATCATGGGAATAAAAACTACAAAAGATCGTTTGATAGTTTGCGCTGCCACACTTTTTGCTGAAGACGGCTGCAAGGCGATTACAATGGATGACATTGCAAGTTCGGCCGGCATGTCGAAGCGCACGATTTACGAACATTTTACAGACAAAGCCAATCTTTTGGAAGCATGTCTGCATTACTTTTTGAGTCAACACGAATTGGATATAAGGAATGTATTACAAAGTAGCGAAAACATTATTGCAGCAATTTTTAAAATGTTAGAAAATACATCCAAATTATTCTTCCAACTCAGATTCAATTTTTTGCATGAAGTACAAAAATACTATCCCGAAATATACTTTAATACCGTAAAAGTTTACAAACAACAATTTCTGGATCATACCGAAAAAATGCTGCAAAAAGGCATACACGATGGCATTATCAGAGAGGATATAAATCCTGCAATTTTAACGATATTGATTAGTGAAGTTTCAATTCTGATACTTCACAAAGATGTTTTTGCTGATTACGGTTATGATAAAAAGATCGCAATGCACACTTTTATGGGTTGTATTACGCAGGGTATACTTACCGAAAAAGGCATATTGCAGTTAAACGAACATCTCATCGAATTTGATCGGACTAAATTGCCTTTTGGTCGGTTTTCTAATCGCAATTCGTCGATTTAATTTGCATGGATCATAAAGAAAGGTATAATTTTGTATTTTTTTTAACACATATTTAAAACGATTGGATATAAAAAAAGAAAGATGATAACACAATTTAAACAAACAGGATGGATATTGATATGGTTATTGGCGTTCATCCCGCTGATAACGAAAGGGCAAAGCAAAGACACTTTGCGGATTAACTTAGAGACAGCTTTGCAAGTGGCATTAAGTGATAATCCCATGATACAAATTGCCGATCAGGAAATACAGCGGGTGGATTATACAAAGAAAAGCGCCTTGTACGCTATTCTCCCTTCGTTGAATGCTTCGGGACAATTTGCAAAAGTTCTCGTATCACAAACCATGAGTTTGGCATCAATGGTTATAAAGTTGCCGACTGACTGGAACGTAAATACAAGTTTGCAGTTGTCACTACCGTTGTTTGTACCCGCTTTGTGGTATTCTATTCAGATGACAGCGCTTGATATGCAATTAGCTGTGGAAAAAGCGCATGCATCGAAAATTACGTTGCGAAACGATGTGACGAAGGCCTATTACGGTGTTTTGCTCGCCCAAGATTCGTACCAAACGCTGCAAAGTGGTTTAGCACTTGCCGAAGAAGCATACCTGCAAGCCAAAAATCGTTTCGATGTGGGTTTAGGCTCGGAATATGATGTTGTTTCTGCCGAAGTTCAGATGAAAAACCTGTTGCCCACTATGATAGAAGTAGAAAATGGTATAGAACAAGCAAAAATGTTTTTGAAAATGTTGATGGGTGTAGATATTTCGCACCCGTTAGCTGTAATCGGAAATTTGATTGATTACAATATCGTTATGGATAATACCAACGTACGTAATTTGTCTTTGATGGCTAATACCGACCTTCGGCAGTTAGATATTCAACAACAACAACTGCAAAAAGCACTTTTGATACAGCGTACGCAACGAATGCCGACATTGGTAGGTTTCGCAAATTATGGGTATGCCGGTGTAAGAAATAATGCCGGCCCCAGTTTTATAAATCCAACTGAAACTTCACCTGCAAGCATTCGCTGGTACAGTCAAGGAATGTTAGCCGGCGTGCAACTAAGCATTCCTCTGACGGGTATTTATACAAATACAGCCAGAGAAAAACAAACAAAAGTGCAAATAAACCAACTCGCCACGCAGCGCGATTATTTAGAAGAATCGCTCAACCTGCAAGTACGCACTGCATTGAACAATATGAACAACGCCGTAAAACAAGCGGAATCGGCAAAAAACAATGAAGCATTGGCTCAAAAGGGATATGATATTGCGATGAAACGCTACGAAACAGGTATGGGAATCATTATCGAAGTACAAAATGCTTCGTTGGCGCTCACACAGGCACAACTTTCACGCCGCCAGGCAATCGCAAGCTATTTGAATGCCAAAGCCGATTATGAGAAAGTGATTGGAATCAATTAAGAATTAAGAGATAATAAAGAGAAAAATAAGAGATAATAAAAATGTATATTATGAGCATATTAAAGAAAAACAGTGTATTAGCGCTTTCGCTTGCCTTGATGATAGCCGGATGTACGGGCGGAGGGCAGCAAACAACAGAAACAGATACCATTCCGGAAGTAAAGGTACAAACCGTACACACGCAATCGGTCGAACAGGAAGAGATTTATTCCGGCACGATAGCGCCCTATTCGCGAAATATGATCTCAAGTTATCAGACCACCATGCGTATTGATAAAATCATGGCAGAAGTTGGGGATAAAGTAGCAGCCGGACAATTATTGGTTCAAATGGAACAATCCAACTACTTGCAAGCAAAATTGCAAATTGAAAACCTGAAGGTGGACTACAATCGCCTGGAAGCATTGTATAAAACCGGTGGTGTCTCGAAACAAACGTTAGACCAGATGAAGACGCAGTTGGACGTTACGATGGAAACATTTGATAACTTAGAAAAAAACACTTTTTTGAAATCGCCTGTAAGCGGAATGATCACACAACGCAACTTCGATAACGGCGATTTGACCGGCGGACAACCCATTCTGCAAGTACAACAACTGAATCCGTTGAAGGTATCTATCAATATCCAGGAAATCTATTTTCCGCTATTGAAACCGCAAATACCTGCATCCATTCGCTTGGAAAGTTATCCCGATGAGGTGTTCGAAGGAAAAGTCAGGTTGGTATATCCTACAATTGACGCTACCTCTCACACTTTTACAACCGAAATTGTGGTGGATAACAGCAAGATGAAAATACGCCCCGGTATGTATGCCCGCGTTTCGGTCAACTTCGGAAACGCCGATCATATAGTTGTTCCCGATGTGGCTGTTATCAGACAGCAAGGCGTCAATGACCGCTATGTATATGTATTAAACGCAAATAATACGGTAAGTTATATCAAAGTGGCTTTAGGAAAGCGATTGGGAAATTTGTATGAAATACTTTCAGGCTTGAATGACGGCGATAAAGTGGTCATTGCCGGAGCCACCCGTTTGGTGGATGGAACCACCGTAAAAGTGGTCAATTAAATCAATGACGAAATTTGAATCTTGAATTTTTGAATCTTGAATAAAAAGAATTTTAAATATGAGCATTTATAAAACCGCGGTACAGAAACCCATCTCTACGGCACTCATCTTTATCGCAGTGATCGTATTGGGTGTGTTTTCACTCAACCGTCTGTCAATCGATCTGTATCCAAACTTGGAAATCCCGATGCTTTCCGTCATCACAGCCTATTCGGGAGCAAGCGCTGCCGACATCGAACAGAATATTACCCGCAGGATGGAAGACAACCTCAATACGGTGGAGAATCTGAAAAAAATCATCTCCTATTCGCAAGATAACATGTCCATTATCATTCTTGAGTTTGAATGGGGCGCCAATCTTGACGAAGCATCCAATGATGTACGCGATGCGATCGGGCGAATCACTACTTATCTACCTGAAGACGCCGACCAACCCATGATTGTCAAATTCAGCACCAGTATGATGCCTATCATGTATTTATACGCTACCGCCGAAGAAAGTTATAATGGTTTGTACAAATTGTTGGATGAAAAAATCGCCAATCCGCTCAACCGTATCGACGGTGTAGGCGCCGTAAGCATTAGCGGCGCTCCAACCCGGGAGGTACAGATCAACGTGAATCCACAAACACTTGAATCCTATAATTTAACAGTCGAACAAATCGGACAAATCATAGCGATGGAGAACAGTAATATTCCCGCCGGTGCGATGAATATTGGTTCGGAACGTCTTTCATTGCGTATCGAAGGTGAATTTACCGAGAGCGACTTTATCAAAGACATCATCGTGACGAGTGTTGCAGGTAGGGAAATTAAATTGTCCGATATTGCGATGGTGAAAGATACGATCAGGGATATGACCGTTGAAGAAACCATCAATGGCATCAATGGCGTTCGGATTATTGTCCAAAAACAATCCGGCGCCAACTCGGTCGAGATTGCCCAAGAGATTAACAAACAATTGCCGGCATTGAGGAAGACACTTCCTCCCGATGTGAAAATCGAAGTTCTGTTCGACA
>JAIRJR010000122.1 GCA_031260575.1 Tannerella sp. | reverse complement strand
CTGTGAAGAGTATTGCAAGAAAAAAAATAAACAACTCGCTGGATACATATCGCAGGTTGTATTACTCCAATCAATCCACTCCCTATTTCCGGCTTAACTATTATGGAAACGGCTTGGGGCTGGCGTATGTGTTTTGATGGAAATAATGAAAAAAAGATTGGGATGTCGAAAACGGATTTAAGGGTAGGAGAAAATTAAATCAATCACCATCTGGGCAGGAGTTTTGAAAGATAGATTCCTGCCCATTTCCACCTGTTGGAGAAGCAAAAGATGACGATAGGCTAAAACAGATTTTAAGCATCCATTGTCAAATCAAAATAATATATTTACTTTGTACCACGTTTTGAAGCAATTCATAAGAACATTCTAAAAGAACGTGTTTTTTATAAATCACTGACTATTATTTTTGTAATTCGATTTGATACAAAAGTATTTCTTTTTATTTACTTTTGCAGTACAGACCAAAGATTTTTTAAAATGAACGAAAACAGATACCGTGTGAACGTTGTTGATGCTTTGAGGGGATTTGCCATATTGGGCATCTTGTTAATGCATAGTTATGAGCAATATAATGTTTTTGTCCATCTGAAAATCGAGAATCAGTACCTGCTGTTTTTTGACAGGATGATAAAAGACGCCATTCCTTTTCTTTTTGCCGGAAAGGCATATGCCATTTTCGGATTGCTTTTTGGCTTCAGTTTTTTTATCCAAAACAGTCATCAGACACAGAAAGGCGCCGATTTTAGAGGTCGCTTTCTATGGCGCATGGTTCTGTTGTTCCTTTGGGGTTGCCTCAATTCAGTTTTTTATACAGGCGACGTATTGATAACATTCTCATTGGCAGGAGTGTTATTGGTATTGACCCCTCGAATTCCGGACAAACCACTTTTATGGATTGCAATCTTTTTCCTGCTCCAACCCGGACAGTGGATCCATATTGCCTGTGCATTGGTTAATCCCGACTTCACGATGGTCTCGCATTTAGGAGAATACTACCGTCAGGCCCGTACTTTGATGCAGGAAGGAAATTTAACGGATATGTTCAAAAGCGCATATCAAAATCAATTGTACAGTTTTACCTGGTGGTTTGAATCAGGCCGTTTATATCAAGTGATTGCATTGTTTCTTTTCGGGATATTATTGGGACGCAACAACATGTTTAAGCACATTGCGAAAAACACCCGTTTTTGGATTAGAACATTAATCACAGGCATACTTTGTTATTTTCCATTGGCAGGTTTAAAAATCATTTCTCCGGATTTCATCGATAACCCCGTTATTAAACGCCAGATCAACATTATCCTTGAATGTTATTCCTCTTTTGCGTTGTTTGCTTTGATTGTTGCGATGTTTATATTGATTTATTACCACCATGCAGGCATTGGCAAATGGCTATCCAAACTCGAACCCTACGGAAAAATGAGTCTGACCATGTACTTATCCCAGTCACTTCTTGGCGGATTTGTTTTTTACAACTGGGGTTTGGGGTTAGCTCCAAAACTTTCCATAACATTTTCGTTATTGGTTGGCTTTGCGATTTTTCTCATCCAGTATACTTTTGCCGTCGTGTGGTTGAAACGTCATACACACGGGCCATTGGAGTATATATGGAAGAGGTTGACGTGGGTGGGGGAAAATAAATAAAGGATTCGGTCATTCGACTCAGTTGGTCATTCGTTTGATAATGTTGTACGCGTTCAAAAGACCTAATTCGCCTGCTTTGCTCAGGTCGGCAATTCCCCGTTCGGCATCTCCCAACGACAATCGCGATAAACCCCGGTTAAAATAAGCTTCGGCAAATTCGGGATCGCGTAATATCGCTTCGCTGTAATCGACAATGGCAGCTCTGTAATCACGTTGAATACAGCGAATATTGCCACGATTGTAATAGGCATATATAAAATCCGGATTCTGTTGAATGACCATATCGTAGTCGCGAAGAATCAATTCGTAATCATTCGTTTTGTTCTCTCGTGTTTCATGATTCGTAAAATCACCCTGGATAGAGTTGGATGATTGCAGGATATTATCCCTCCTTAATTGCAAATTCATCGTATTCAACTCGTTGGGATTTGACGATGAGAGATACTGGTTGTATTCCAACTGTTTATATCTGACTATGGCGCGATTAAAATAGGACAGCGTATAATTGGGATTGATGTCAATTACGCGGTTAAAATTTATGATCGCTTCAGAAAAATCTTGTACGAGCATGTAATCCATACCCCTTCCGAAGTAATAATCCGCATTGAGTGAATTATTTTCAATTTTTGATGAATATTCGTTTATGGAGGTAAAATGTGTCGCTATCTGCTCTTCGGTTAAGGCGGCTTCATGATTCCTGTTGATAATCAGTAATTTCCACGAGAGGATCATGCGAGCATTAAAAGCTTCCAGCGTTTGGTTATAATTGACCCTACTATTTAATTGTTGGTCTTTCTCATAATAACTTAATACAAAGTAAGGTTCAATGTCAATCTGTACATTCCTGTCCTGCACACGCCCTCGCACATCGCTTTGGTATCTGTTTCGCTGTTCTTCTTCTTTGTCGTAGACTACCAATCGATTAAATTTCTCGATGTTATGATCGGATTGTTCACGCGTCCGGTCTTCTTCTGTTTGTTCGTCCGGATTGGGATCAGCTGCGTTAGTCGAAGCTACTCTGGTTGGCCTTTGTCCTCTTCTGTTTTGTTCGTCCAAATTGACTGCTTTCCAATAATCAAGATCTGCGCCGGCTATATCGTTCATCGCACGTTTGGCTTCCGAACGGCTGACGTATCCCGGTAAAAAATCCGGATATTGATTTAATACCTTGTCAAAATCGCGCACGGCGCCCGCATAATTTCCTGTCTCATGGTTCAGTAGGGCGCGATTGTAATAAGCCATATAGTTATCGGGTTCAATCTCAACTACTACGTCAAAGTCCTCGATCGCCCGGTTGTTGTCACCAACTTGAAATCGCAATAATCCCCGGTTGAATCGTGCGATCAGGTTGCGGCTATCCATTGAAATAACTTGATCGTAATCGGCCATAGCACCCCGCAGGTCGTTCAGGTGGTAACGCACCAAACCTCTGTTGATATAATAACCACTTTCGCCCGTATTCAGATGGATGGCTTCATTCAAATCGGCAAGAGCCTCCTGAAACCGGTTGGTTTGGAAAAAGATGATGGCCCGATTCCCATAACACGGTGCATAATAGGGATCTATTTCAATTGATTTGGTGTAGTCGTTTAGAGCAAGCGCAGTATCACCTTTTTCCAAATACATGGTTCCCCGCGTAAGGTAGCTAAAAGAGTATTTAGGATAAGCCTTGATCAACTCTTCCAAGTATTTTTCCGCATTGTCGTAATCCTTTTGTTGAATATATGCTATCGTTTTGTTCGACATCATGGAACGGTCGTTGGGTTGAAGTTCCAAACCTCTTGTGTAATCCTGTATAGCTAATTCGAACATTTCCATGCTTTGGCGGGCTATTCCGCGAGCATAATACGCCCGCCAGTAAAACGGATTGATACCTAAACACATGTTACAATCGCTTTCCGCTCCTTTGTAATCGTCAAGGCTAAGTTTAGCTACTGCACGGTAAAAATATGGCTCATGCAACCAGGGTTTATGCCTGATCACCGAATTGAAATATTGAATTGACAAGATATAATCCTCAAAATACAATGCATTTCGCCCTACCATCATTACCCTGTCGGTATTAACCTGCGCCTGTAATGAAAGTATACTCAGTAAGAAAAAAACAAAAACACCGATTTTTTTCATCTGCCTCACCTGCTGTTTGTTGTCAAATTATCATCCATCAAATTCTTATCATCACGCTAATCATCAATAATCATGGTTCACCGTACGGCTTTGATTCGATATGAACATTTGGTTGATCCCTTGATGATATGATTCAATTTTCCTCTGTTTAGTTGTCGGCGAATGGGCGAAATGTGATCAATAAATACGCCGCCATTCAAATGTTCAAATTCATGCTGAACCACACGGGCATTGAAACCTTCCAATATCTCAGTGCGTTGGATATGTTTTTCGTCTGTATATTGAACTTTGATTCCGGCTGAACGGGCTACTTTTTCATGAATACCCGGAAAACTCAGACAACCTTCTTCCAGCGAAATGATTTCATCTTTTTTGTCAAGGATTTCCGGATTGATCATTACCCGTTTGAATTCTTTACATTCAGGATGATCTTTCGTTAATGAGTTGGCATCAATCACAAACAACCGGATTGGGAGTCCGACTTGCGGTGCAGCCAACCCGACCCCATCAGCTTTATACATCGTTTCAAACATATCATCAACGAGTTGTTGTAAATCGGGATGGTTCCGGTCAACCGTTTCTGCTTTTTCACGCAAAACAGGCTGACCGTATGTATAAATCGGCAATATCATCGTTTAAAAGTCATTAATCATCAACCATTATACTTTGTACTTTCCAAATAACTTTGAAGAATCAATACCGCACTGATTTCATCGACCAATTTTTTATCCTGCCGTTTCTTTTTCTTCAATCCTCCGTCAATCATTGCCTGATGCGCCAACACAGAAGTAAAGCGTTCGTCGCAATATTTTACCGGAATATCCGGAAGCGATTTGTTCAGCCGTTTGACAAACGCCTCCACATATTTCAGATTTTCGGAAGGCTCATTGTTCATCTGCTTCGGATAGCCCACTACAAATAAATCAACAGATTCATTTGATAAATAGTTGGTCAAATATCGAACAACTTCTTCACCCGGAACAGTGGTCAGACCGTTCGCAATCATCTGTAACTTGTCCGTAACAGCTATTCCGGTACGTTTCCGTCCATAATCAATCGCAATGATTCGTCCCATATCGGGTGCAAATATAGCGAAAATCGGAAGCAATACAAAAAAGTCGATTATTTATCACCAAGATGAATTACTGTTGTTTTCGGACAAGATATATCGTTTAATATGCATTTCTCTCTCCGAGAAACATATTTATCACTGTTACAAAAATGATTTTCAAGTCTAAAAAGAACGACCAGTTTTCCAAATACCACACATCGCGCTTGACTCGTCCTTCCATTTGCTCCAGTGTTCTCGTTTCGCCCCGATACCCTGTAATCTGCGCCCATCCCGTTATACCCGGTTTGACCAAATGACGAACCATATATTTGTCAATCATTTGCGAGTACTGTTCGGTATGTAATAACATATGGGG
>JAIRJR010000093.1 GCA_031260575.1 Tannerella sp. | reverse complement strand
CGGATAAGGTCGGAAGCAAAAAGGAAGTCTTGAAGGGCGGCATTTCCTGACGAAATCACCCGGTTTTTCGTTCCTTCCCATTCCTTCACGCCTTCTTTAATGAAGATAATGCTTTCGCCTATATTCATCACCGAATTCATGTCGTGTGTATTGATTACTGTTGTCATATTATATTCTTTGGTGATACCGTAGATCAGTTCGTCAATGATAAGCGCCGTTTTAGGGTCGAGGCCTGAATTGGGTTCGTCGCAAAGTAAATATTTGGGCTGCAAAGCTATGGCGCGTGCTATGGCGGCGCGTTTCATCATCCCGCCGCTGATTTCGGAAGGATATAAGTCCCTGGCATCGGTCAGACTGACGCGTTCCAGACAGAAGTGTGCACGTATTAAACGTTCCTTTGCCGTATCGTGCGAAAACATATCCAAAGGAAACATTACGTTTTCTACCACAGTCATACTGTCAAACAATGCCGATCCCTGAAACATCACTCCCATCTCGCGACGCAGATGATTTTTCTCTGTTTTCCCCATTTTCAGGATATTGCGTCCGTCGTATAAAACTTCTCCCCTGTCGGGACGGATTAGGCCTATGATACTTTTAAGCATGACTGTTTTTCCTGAACCGCTTCGTCCGATAATCAGATTCGTTTTACCGGCCTCAAAAAAGGCATACATATTATCTAAGACTGTCCGTCCGTCGAAAGACTTGGTCAAGTTTTTGACTTCAATCATCTTACACCAGCATTATGTGGGTCATGACTACATCGGACATCAAGATCATGACACTGCTTGTCACGACAGCATTGGTGCTTGCTTTTCCTACTTCCAGCGAGCCGCCTTTCACACTGTAGCCGTAATACGAAGCGATAGAAGCGATAAGAAATGCGTAGAAAATGGATTTTATAACCGAATAGGTAATATAGAAAGAATTGAAATAATATTGTAATCCGAATTCGAATGAAGCAGGTGTCATATCTGCACCTACATGACTGGCGAAAATACCTCCCATAATACCTGTGGTCATGCTAAAAAAAACCAATACCGGTATAAAAAGCATCAAACCCATGATTTTGGGCATAATCAGGAAATTGGCCGAATTAACTCCCATAATTTCCATGGCATCAATCTGTTCGGTCACTCGCATCGTACCTATTTCCGACACAATGTTACTTCCCACTTTTCCGGCTAATATCAGACACATGATCGATGACGAAAATTCCAACAAGATAATCTCACGGGCGGCAAAGCCGATTGTAAATTTCGGAATTAACGGCGATGTGAAATTAAGGGAGATCTGGAGGGCGATTACCGTACCAATAAAAATGGAAATAATCACAACAAGCCATATAGAGTCGACTCCCAATTTATATATTTCCTTGACCAACTGTTTGAAAAACATACTCCATCGTGTTGGGACAGTCAACGTTTTACCCATCAGTAAAACATATTCTCCAAATTGATGTAACGCTTTATTCATGGATCATTCGATTAAAAACCAATAAAAAAGAAGGGGAGCGCCCCCCCTTCTTTTTTTAATTATTTAAGCCTTTACCGGAACTAAAGTTTTGCCGGCTTTGGCAAATTTTCTTTTCTGGATTTCGTAAGCTATCGGTGTGGCTACGAATAAGGAAGACAACGAACCCAATACAACTCCTATCAAGATGGCAAATGTAAAACTCCGGATTGTTGCTCCACCCAAAATGAAAATACACAGAACAACTAAGATTGTTGAAACAGAAGTATTGAAAGTACGCGACAAAGTCGAATTAAGTGCATCGTTTATCACTTGTTTGCGTTCTCGTTTCGGGTAGTTTTGAATGGTTTCACGGATACGGTCGAAAATGACTACCGTATCATTAATTGAATAACCGATAACGGTTAAGACTGCCGCAATGAATGTTTGGTCGACTTCCATCGAGAATGGCATGATCGGCCAAAGTAGTGAATAGAACGAAATAACACAAAGCGTCGTGATGAATGTAGATGCAAACACCCCCACTGAAAAAGCAAAATCCCTGAATCGTACCAAGATATAGAAAGCCATGCAGAATATCGCAAATATCACAGCCAAAATGGCGGCATTTCTGATATCTTCAGCCATGCTTGGTCCCACTTTTTGAGAACTTTGAATGTGAGAATCCGTGAATTGTGCGAATGTCACGCCTGCAGGAAGGAACGTTTTAAGCCCTTCGTACATTTTTTGCTCAATTTCTGCGCCGATTCCATCGGAGTTGTCTTCAATTTTATAATTTGTCGAGATCCGTACCTGATTTGCCGATCCGATTTGAATCACACTTACCGAGCCTTCAAATTGTTGTTCTAAGCCGTTGCGTACCTCGTCAGTCCGCACATCCTGATCGAAACGCACCACATAATTACGGCCCCCCGTAAAATCAATCCCGTTATTAAGTCCGATTGTCAACATCGAAATACTGCCTAATGCAATGATTATTATCGGAACCAAATAACCTATTTTGCGGATTCCAAGGAAATCAACATTGGGATCAAGCAAAAAATTCTTTGTTAAAGGCGTTGTAAAGGTGAGATTCCTTATTTTGTCTTTTGAAATAAGGTATTCGTATAATATGCGCGTCAAGAATACAGCTGTCAAAAATGATGCAATCAATCCGATAATCAATGTCGTAGCAAAACCGCGTATTGGGCCGGTACCGAACACAAACAATACAATACCTGTGATAATGGATGTCAGGTTGGCGTCAAAAATGGCTGAAAACGCATTTTTGTAACCGTCGGCAATGGCTTTGGGTAATGCTTTCCCGGCACGTATTTCTTCACGTGCACGCTCATATATCAACACGTTGGCATCGACTGCCATGGCCAATGTCAACACCATTCCCGCTATACCCGGCAAAGTCAATACCGCTTGAAATGAAGCTAATATACCCATTGTGAAGAAGATATTCAGAAATAAGGCCCCGTTGGCTATTAGTCCGGGAACTACACCATATACAACACACATATAGATCATTAACAGAATTAATGCGATAATAAATGAAGCGACGCCGGCCTGAATGGCTTCCTGTCCCAATGATGGCCCCACAACATCTTCCTGGGCAATATTCACCGAGGCAGCCATCTTGCCTGATTTCAATACATTGGCTAAGTCCTTGGCTTCTTCGACCGAGAAATTTCCCATAATCCGCGATTGACCGCCTGTGATTTCATCGTTGACATTGGGCGCCGAATAAACCACTCCATCCAGTACGATAGCGATAGCCTGTCCGATATTTTCTTTTGTCAAACGCGCCCAAGCTTTTGCACCTTCTGCATTCATCGTCATGGATACCTCCTGGCTCGAACGTCCGAACTCTTGCGAAAAGTCGGCAACTGCATTGGTTACAACATCGCCGCCCAGCGCCGGACTGCCATCACGATTGGTTACTTTAATCGCATATAACTGAAAGAAATTGCCTTCAGGGTCGAATGCCTTGACATCCCATTTGAAATCAACATTTCGGGGAAGCACGGCTCTTACCTGTGGCATATTCAAATATTCCATGACCTGATCCATATTGGCTCGTTGTGTATAGCCAATGACCGGACCGGGCACCAAACGGCTTCCTGTCTGGTCGGTATTTAATTGAAGCTTGGCAAATAACGGATGGAGCTTTGTATATTCTTCCAACGATTGGGTTTGAGTCGTATCGGTTTGGGCTTCATTACCATCTAATTGAGCCAATAATGATTCTACTTCCGATTTTGTGGTATCAGACTCTGCAACCGATCCGGTAACCGGTTTACCGGCTTCGTCGGCGCTTGGGCTTTCTATCGAAACGGGTTCATCGGTTTTCAGGATCCTTGCCAAAACTTCATCGGCAGCAACAAGTTGCTGGTAGATGGAAGGCAAATCAAACGTTTCCCAAAATTCAAGGTTTGCGCTGCCTTGTAATAGTTTACGTACACGCTCAGGTTCTTTCACACCGGGCAATTCAACCAAAATACGACCGGCTGTTTCCAGGCGTTGGATATTGGGCGAAACCACGCCAAAGCGGTCGATACGGGTACGCAACACATTGAATGAGTTATCAATCGCACTGTTCAAGGTCTCCCTGATGACTGCTACTACCTGTGCATCAGTGGTTTGTGGCGTAATTCTGTCTTTTAGTTCAAATGTACTGAATATGGCCGACAAACGTATTCCCGGATCTAATCTTTTGTACTCTTCGACAAATAAATCAATAAAATCCCTGTTACTGGTTGCCTGCCGTGCATAAGCCAACTCCAATGCCCGGTTGAAATTCGGATCCTGATTATTATTGGCTAATGATCGAACGACGTCTTGTACACTCAATTCGAGAATGACATTCATTCCTCCCTTCAGGTCAAGCCCCAAAGTTACTTCCATTTCACGACATTGTTTCAGTGTATAGCCTAACCATACTTTTTTGTTGGCTAATGAGTCTAAAAAGAAACTTTCTTTTGCAGAATCTCCTTCTGCATACAATGTTGCCTGTTTGTTGTAGCGCGCCGTCACAATCGAAAACGACAAATAGAATATACAAACCAGTGTCAATAATATCGCAAAGACCTTGATAAATCCTTTGTTTTGCATTTGATTATACTATATTTTAAATTATTATTTTATAAATTTTTGATTTTTCAGGGTGCAAATATACGGTTTTTTTTATTGCCAAAGCGTATAATGCCGATAATTTTTACGAAAATCTCCAATCAAGTGAAGCAATTGTTTACGTATCCCCTTAAAAAAGAAAAGGTTGTCTCACGACAACCTAAACTCCATTTGTTAACCTTAAATCTAATACCATGAAAAACACGGTGCAAAGATAATGCATTTTTTTTTATCCGCAATACTTTTTCTCGAAAAAAAAAAAAAATTATGATTATTTAACTCTTTTATCCACTCCCCACATTAATTTATCATGTAAAGTCTGATAAAAAGTATGGTCAAGCCGGTGTACTACACTGGTTTTAAAACCGGCTTTGCTTACTTTCAGTTGGGTTTCGGTCGTTAAAACTTCCGACCGGCTGTCTAATGCGACTAAAAATGTCGGCGTACGGTTTTCAACCTGAAGCGTGATGGTATATGATCCCGGAACAACCAATGGGCGTACATTTAAACTATGTGGGGCAACCGGGCTTAAAACAATATTGTCGCTTTCGGGATGTATGATCGGTCCATTCAAACTCAATGAATAAGCCGTTGAACCTGTAGGTGTTGCAATAATCAATCCATCTGCCTGGTAGGAAGTCAAATACTGATCATTTAAAAATGTATGAATGGTAATCATCGATGAAGTATCACGCCGTAGAATCGCTACTTCGTTGAGCGCATAGTTATATCCCTGAAAGAGATGCTTATGCGAATGTAATTGCAACATCATGCGTTCTTCGATCCGGTAATTATGCAGAAACAGTTCGTCGAGCGTCTCTTCCAATTGTTCACTTCCGATATCCGCCAAAAAACCCAACCTGCCGGTATTGATACCCAAGATGGGGACAGGATGCTGATTGAGCTGTGCGACCGTTCGAAGAAAAGTGCCATCGCCGCCGACACTCAACGCAATATCCAAACCTGTCAGCTCGCCTTCGATCACGCCTGCAATCGAAGGATGGTATTTCAAAACGTCCGTCAAAAAAGTATAAAAGTTCTTCTGAACAAAAACCTCAGCTCCCCGCTCGTTTAACTTGCCAAACAAATTTTGAATTAATTTCAGTTTGTCGGTCTGGTCGTTCCTTCCAAATACTCCAATTTTCATACGTGCATAATTTTATTTACAATCATAAAAAACATTAAAATCAATCTATTTTAGCCCAAAACAGAGTAAATGATGTAATCTTTTCAAACATTATTTTATTTATTCCCGAAATCATCTTACTTTTGCATCTGTATTCGTGCGCAAATGTAATCATAAACGCAAATGTACATGATAAAATTAAGTGTAAATATTAATAAAATTGCTACGTTACGAAATGCACGTGGTGGAAATCTGCCTGATTTGCTGAAAGTTGCGCAAGATTGCGAGTCCTTTGGCGCTGACGGTATCACCGTGCATCCCCGCCCCGATGAACGTCATATCCGGTATAACGACGTCTATAAACTCAAACCGCTTATCAACACTGAACTGAATATCGAAGGTTTTCCTTCACCTAAGTTTATTGAATTGATTGTTTTAGCCAAACCTGCCCAGGTGACGCTTGTTCCCGATGCACCGGATGCGATTACTTCTAATGCAGGATGGAAAGTCGCAGAGCATTTTAATTTTCTACGCGATTTGGTGGATACTTTCAAATCCAAACAAATTCGTACGTCCCTGTTTGTGGGAACAGAATCTGAAAACATAGAAATGGCAGCCAAAACCGGCGCCGACCGCGTGGAGTTATTTACCGAACCGTATGCCACTTTGTATGCTATTAATAAGGAAGAGGCAGTCGCTTCTTTCGTCAAAGCGGCGACAGTGGCAAAACAATTGGGCTTAGGGGTCAATGCAGGGCATGACCTGTCATTGGAAAACCTTGCATATTTCGCCTCGAAGATTCCATGGCTGAAAGAAGTCTCCATTGGTCATGCACTTATCTGTGATGCACTATATTACGGATTACAATCCACAATTTGTTCGTATAAAAATTGTCTAAAATAAATAGAAATTATCAAGTATGAAAATTTTATCAGTATTGCTTCAAGCTACAAACCCGGTTGATAATCCGTTGGAACTCACTACAACAACGATTTCGACCGAAGCCCAAATGAATATCATCGACCTCGCAATCAAGGGGGGGTGGATAATGATTGTTCTTTTAGTACTTTCGTTGATAGCGACCTTTGTTTTTATTGAACGTTTGATGGTGATCCGTCAAGCCGGCAAAAGAGACGAATCGTTTATGAGCCGGATCAAAGACTATATCTACGACGGTAAAGTAGACTCAGCTTTAAAGCTTTGCCAATCAACAAATTTACCGACTGCCCGAATGATTGAAAAAGGCATCAGCCGGTTGGGACGTCCGATAAGTGATGTCTTGGCAACCATCGAAAATGCAGGCAACATTGAAGTCGCCAAATTAGAAAAAGGGTTTCCGATTATTGCAACCATAGCCGGAGGAGCCCCTATGGTCGGTTTTCTGGGAACAGTAACCGGAATGATACGCTCGTTCTTTACCATGGCTAATGCCGGTACCAATGTGGATATCACCATGTTGTCAGGTGGTATCTACGAAGCTTTGGTCACTACGGTTGGCGGTTTGGTGGTTGGAATCATCGCCATGTTTGGCTACAATTATCTGGTTTCGCAAGTGAGCAATGTTGTTAATAAATTAGAAACCAGCACGATGGATTTTATGGATTTATTGAATGAACCATCAAAATAAAACGGTATGGCACTGAAACGAAAATCAAAAATAGATGCCTCGTTCAGCATGGCTTCGATGACGGATATCATATTCCTGCTACTGATCTTCTTTTTGATAACCTCCACAATTGTTGTGCCCAATTCAATCAAGGTGACTTTGCCGGAAGCTCAAAAACAAACAGCAGCAAAACCATATTCGCGGGTAACAATCGATGCCAATCTGAATTATTATGTAGCGTATGGCACGCAACGCGACCGGCGCGTATCGTTTAATGAAATCGAATCTTTTTTGCAAGAACAACATGCAAAAGAGCCTGAAATGTGGGTTTCTATTTTTGCTGACGAAACAATCCCTTACAAGGAAGTAGTCAGAGTAATGGAAATTGCAAATAAAAATAAATTTAAAATGACCCTCGCCACAAGAGTGTCAAGATAAAGCAAATGGAATTTGATAAAAACAAACTCATTGCGCTCATCGGAGCCATTGCCTTCCATCTGGCAATCTTCCTGATCCTGTTATACTCCGTCATTACCACCCTGGTGGCGGAAGAAGAAACGGGGGTTTTGGTGAATTTCGGAACTGTCGAACTCTCAGCCGGACTTTACGAGCCACGAGGCAGTACTTCGGCTTCGGGGCAAAGTGATGTTTCCGTTCCTGCAGTTCCTCCTACCCGCACTTCAACCCCGCCCCGCTCCCGGCCGGCAGAAGAAATGATCACCCAGGATTCGGAAGAAAGCATTGCCATTGCAAATCAGCGAAGAGCCGACGAAGAACGCAGGCAACGTGAAGACGCCGAACGTCGCGAAAACGAAAGATTAGCCGCCGAACAGAGACGTCAACAGGAAGAACAACGCAAACGCGAACAAGACATTCAAAATCGTGTAGCAGGAGCTTTTGGCATTGGCAATGCCGATGCAGACAGCCAAGGTAGCGGAACTGCCGGCGCCGGAAACGAAGGCAGCCCGTTTGGCAATTCGGATACAGGGCAGAACACAGGTGTCGGCGGATTTGGAGGTTCATTCAACTTAAGCGGACGAAGCATTCGCGGAGGCGGTTTACCGCGTCCGGATTACACCAGCAAGGATGAAGGAGTGATCGTAGTCAATATCACGGTCGATCCGCGTGGCGATGTGATCATGTCGGAAATAGGCAGAGGAACGAATATTGATAATGCTTCCATGCGTTCAAGCGCCCTTGAAGCTGCCAAACGCGCCAAATTCAATAGCATCGCAGGCACAAACAATCAAAGTGGAACCATCACCTACCGGTACACGCTGAAATAATTGAAAATTGAAAATTAATAATACATGAAAGCTTACTTATTTTTAGCAACCGGCTTCGAAGAAATCGAAGCAATTGCCACAATCGACATCTTGCGTCGGGGCGGAGTAGATGTAAAGACCGTATCTATTACAGGGAATCATACCGTTTCAGGTGTTCACCAAATTCCGGTTTGGGCTGATTATCTTTTCGAGGAAGCAGACTTTTCCGATGGCGATACGTTTATCCTGCCGGGAGGAGGTCCGGGCAGTTTTATGTTGAATGATGATGAACGGCTGAAGCAGTTATTGGTGGAAAAGAACGAACAAAACAAATGGATTGCAGCAATTTGTGCCGCTCCATTGGTATTAGGGGGATTAGGCTTATTAAAAGGCAAAAAGGCCATCTGCTATCCGGGTATGGAATCTTATATTGAGGGCGCCATACTTACCCATTCGCCGGTTGTGACAGACGGAAACATTATCACAGGTATGGGACCGGGTCAGGCTTTCAACTTCGGTCTGGCCATTCTTGCCAAAATGCAAGGGCAAGAAGCAGCCGACAAGGTAGCGCGCGACCTGTTATTATAAATTCATCGAACAAGATGGTTTTCTTTCGAAAACCATCTTGTTGAGCGGCAAATGTTTTGCCATCTCTTGTTGAGCGGCAAATGTTTTGCCGCCCGTCCACTTCCTTGCTTTCGAATTTCAAATTCGCCCGTATGCTCCGGCGGCAATGCAATTGCCGCCGAACACAGGGAAGCATAAGAACCTGCGCCTTTTTTTTGCATTTCAACATTAGTTATTCAAAAAAAAGTTGTATGTTTGCCCCGAAAATATTGCAAAAACAGACAATATTTGATCTGAAATTATTGCATAGATCATTAAATTTAGATTTGAAAAAATGATAGAAAAATATTATAATCGAATCATAGACAGCGAATTGGATTTATGGAAAGACGAAGAGTGTCGCAAACCTCTTTTGTTGCGAGGAGCAAGACAAGTAGGAAAATCCTCTTCTGTACGCAAATTGGCGGAAAAATTTGAGAGTTTTCTTGAAATAAATTTTGAGAAAAATCGCAATGTATATCGTTTTTTTGAAGGTGATTTAGACGTAAAAGATATTTGTGCAAAGCTTTCTGTTCAATTCCGAAAGCCTGTCATTCCGAATAAAACCCTATTGTTTTTTGACGAAATTCAAGCGTGTCCAAATGCAATTTCAGCATTGCGGTTTTTCTACGAAGATTATCCCGAATTACATGTTATTGCTGCCGGTTCGCTGTTGGAATTTGTCTTGGAACAATTGCCCTCGTTTGGCGTTGGACGCATTAGTTCTATGTTTATGTATCCTTTTTCATTCGCTGAATTTATGTCGGCTTGCGGCAATGAATTATTGTGGAATGAGGTTTGCAAATCATCACCTGATAAGCCGGTTTTCCCGGTTTTCCATGAAAAGTGTTTAGAACTGTTAAAAAAGTTTTTAGTGATTGGCGGAATGCCGGCTATTGTATCGAAATTTATAGAAAGCAATGACATTTTGGCTTGCCAAAAAACACTTAACGACTTGATAAATTCATTAAAATCGGATTTCTCAAAATACAAATCAAGAGTTCCCGAATTGCGTATTCAAACGGCATTTGAGGCTGTTGTTCATCAGACAGGAGGGAAATTTAACTATGCAAAAGTCGAGCAATTGAGTTACCGCCAAGTGAAAGAAAGTATCGAACTGTTAGAAAAAGCGGGGTTGCTAATTCCTGTCGTTCATTCTTCGGCAAACGGCATCCCTTTGGGGGCGGAAACTAATTTCAAAAAACAGAAACTTATTTTGCTCGATACAGGTGTTTTTCAGCGTTTATTGGGCTTGCAACTGACTGACTTGTTGTTTTCGGACGATTTTGATGCCATTAATAAAGGCGCTATTGCAGAACAGTTTGTCGGCTTGGAACTCATTAAAAATTCATCACCCTATATGCCTGAACAATTGTATTTTTGGACAAGAGAAAAAGAAAAAAGCCAAGCCGAAGTAGATTATGTAGTTCAGAGAAACGGTAAAATCATACCGGTAGAAGTCAAATCGGGCAAAAGCGGGAAAATGCAAAGTATGTACATGTTTCTTAACGAAAAACAAACGGAGTATGGTATTCGTGTTTCTCTCGAAAACTTTTCCGAATACGATAAAATCAAAGTATATCCCTTGTACGCTTCAGGGAATATTTAAACAAGTCTCTCTTTCAACCGGCGGATAGCGCTTCGGGATAGTTCTACACGGTAGTTGGCAGAGGTGGTAACGAGTTGAAGTGTGGTATCGGTGATTTGACGGATATATTTACGGTTGACGACAATGCTTTTGCCTGCACGCAGAAACGTTTCGGGCGGGAGTTTCTTCTCTATCTCGCCCAACCGCTCGAAAACATCCTCTTTTGTGCCGTTGGCGAAGAACATGCAGGCATAATCGTGGTCGGCTTCCACGTAAACGATGTCGTCAGGGCGCAGCAGGAACAAACCGTTAAAACTTTTGAATTTCAGCAGTTTTTCTTCGTGAAGGGCATTCATCAGGTTTTGCAGTCCGGTAGTGGTTCCGGCGCGTTCACGGTAGCGGGCGACGGCTTTTTCAAGGCTCGCCACGCTGACGGGCTTTACCAAATAATCAATGGCTGCCAGTTCGAACGCTTTCAGCAGGTATTCCGAATAAATATAGCCTGTGGTGAAAATGATATCGGGCGGCGCGAAGGTTTCGCCTTT
This sequence comes from Tannerella sp., assembly GCA_031260575.1. Classification (GTDB taxonomy): domain Bacteria; phylum Bacteroidota; class Bacteroidia; order Bacteroidales; family Tannerellaceae; genus Tannerella. The sequence goes on along the minus strand of JAIRJR010000093.1, from coordinate 5,732 downwards.
CATCCGGATCAGTTCGTCGGCCAACCAGAGACCGTTTTTACCCGGCATCTGAATATCTAAGAATATCAGGTCGGGACGCAGCCGCAGGATTTCTATCAGCGCGTCTTCTGCATTTTCACATTCAGCCACGATTTCCATATCGGGAAAATGTTGCTCTAACTTTTCCCGCAGCATTTGGCGGGGGGAAAATTCGTCTTCGATGATGATAATGCGGGGCATAAAATAATTGAAAATTGAGAGTTGAAAATTGAGAATTAATTAGCCCAATTGTCTATATTAATCCCTCTGAGAAAAAACACACAAATATTGGTGTCCAAAAGATAGCGCATCATAATATAAGGTCTCTTTTCCGAAAAGTTCTACTTGTTCTGACTTCAGAGCAAATTTCTTCGGTCGTTCTGTCCATATCCGCCCATCCTCCAAAAGATTTATCAACATCCGGTATTTTCTTTTTTACATCGGACGTCAGTATATCGTTAACCGGAAACACCAATATTTCCAATTCAGTGCCGATATATTTATCAGGTATCGGGAAACCCACACGATTGCAGTCCGGTATATAAATTGTGCGCAACATAAATATTATGACTGATATTGACTACAAAGATACAATTTTTACTCAAAATCAGTTGGTGTTTTGCATAATAAAAGTATCTTTGTCAAAATTTTAAAAAATCCGAAGTTTTGATAAAGTTCGGTGTAAACAATTAAATATCTATCAAATATGAGAGGTTTAATAAGTCGAAAAAATCACATTCAACAGTTAGAAAAATTGAAAGACGAGCATATTGTCAAAGTTGTTACGGGATTAAGACGTTCGGGTAAATCCACTATGAAACTTCGTTGCCACAAGGCGTTCTATTGCGAAATCAGGGCGCTGACATTCAAAATATGTACATTCAATACGTGTATAACACCATTGTCGAAAAAGATATTCGACAAAGGTATAATATCCAGAATATGAGGAGTTTTGATAATTTGTCGAAATATCTTATGGGCGCTATTGGAAGTGTTGTGTCGCCAAGCAATATTTCAAAAGCAATGAAACAAGACCGCCGGGATATTCACCACAATACCGTAGAAAAATATATCGAATATTTGGTAAATTCATACGTTTTTTATCAGGTAAACCGCTTTGACATAAAAGGAAAACAGCAACTTGCAACGCAGGAAAAATACTATTTGGTAGATATAGGTTTCCGGAATTTAAAACTTGGTAAATTTCAATATCAAGATGTAGGACATATTTTGGAGAACATTGTGTATCTGGAATTAAACAGGCGAGGTTATCAAATTTGGATTGGTAAAATTGGAGCGTATGAAGTGGATTTTATTGTAAAAAACGCATTGAATAAGTTTGAGTACTATCAAGTAACCTGGTCAATGTCCGACCCAAAAACAGCAGAGCGGGAAATCCGTCCGTTAAAATCCATCGACGACAATTACCCAAAACATATTATCTCAACTGATATGATAACTGCTGAAATTGAAGGAATTGAGCATATAAACATTGTAGACTGGCTATTGAAAAAAAGTTTTAATTGATATACGCAAAATCCACAGGGACTTCAACCGTAAACCGTGTTCCTTTGGCAAGGTCGTCAATCTGCTGGTTGATTTTTTCGAGATTGAAACGGTTGTAGATTTCAATTTGCCGGTTGAGGATGGAAAGTCCCTGTTTGGTACTGTGCAAATGTGGATTTTGTTCGGCGTAAGTGCGTCCCACGCCGTTGTCTTCCACGTTGATACACACCATACGGCCATGCTGCGAAACGTGTATCGTGAGCAATCCGCCCGATTTCAAGGGCATCAAACCATGCTTAACGGCGTTCTCGCAATACGTGTGAAGGATCATGTTGGGCAACGGTACGCGGTCATCTACTCCTTTTTCCACGTTGATACGGAAGTCGAACTTATCGAGGAAACGTATCTTTTCCAAATCAAGGTACATCTTCACGTAGGCAAGTTCTTCGGAAAGCGGGCGGGCAGCCTTGTCCACTTCACTCAAAGTTTTGAGGGTAAAGTCGGAATAAATACCCAGGATACGCATGGCGTCTTCTTTCGTGCGGTTGGCAATATAATATTCGATGGCCGACAATACATTGGCGTTGAAGTGCGGGATGGCTTTCAGGCGGATACTGCTTATCCGCAATTCGTTGAGTTCTTTTTCGGCGCGCAGTTTTTCCAACAGCGCTTTGTTTTTCCGGCGTTGAACGTAAAGCGCTATTCCTGCGCTGGCAAGCATCAGAAAAGCGATAGACGCTGTAATAAACCATGCTGTTTGCCAGAAAGCAGGCTTGATAGAGTATGAAAACGATTGGATTTCACTGCGCGATTCGTCCGTTCCTGCATCGGCGTAAATCTCAAATGTGTAATCGCCCGGCGGCAGGTTATTGAAGGTGATTTCGCGGTTTTTGGTTGGTTCGCTCCATTCGTTTTGAAAACCAAACAGGCGGTAGGTATAACGGACATGGTTGGTTGCTGAGAAACTAACTCCGATAAACGAAAAGCGGATATTCTTATTCAAGTACGACAACGTAAATTTTACAGGATTATCGTTCATTTTCCAATGTATATTATCCGGCGAATAATAACCGGATAATTGTAAACGGGGCGGAAGCTGTTCGTTAATAAGCTGTTCGGGAAGAAAGCGAAATGTGCCGTTTTGACACATCAGCCAAACATACCCGCTACTGTCTTCAAAAATGCCGTTGAAAAGCGGTTCTGTCCCCATAAAACCATTGTTTTGGTCGTAAAAAAATGTTTTTACACGCTTGTCTGTATGATACGTTTTCAAATCGAAAAGCGTAAAACCCTGAGTCGTAGAAACAATCAAATAATTATTCTTTAACGCTTTAACGCTTCTTACTAAACAATCGTTGAAGCGGTAAATCAATTGCGCCTCTTTGCCATCCCATGTACAAAGTCTGTTTTCGGCAATGACCCACAAAAGTCCCGCGTCATCTATCGCTAAATCATTCGCAGATAGCAAAATGGAATCACCTATCAAACGAATTTTTCCATTCGGGTCAATTATCGAAAGCCCTGCATGACCTGCAAACACTTTTTGATTTTTTTGATGGAAATCGATCCCTTTTTTAGTGCTGAAACGTACATTTTGCAGCAATTCTTTATTGGGGTAATATGCCAATTGATTGCCCAGTGTATCCAAAAGATAAACCCCATACGATGAAATCGTCCCAATGGTATCTTTCCCATACGGGAAAACGCTGCCTATAAAATATCGATCGTCTGTGAGTAAAGCCGTTTTGTCATTTTTGATTTTGACCAAAGCAACGCAAGAAGTGGCATAGATACTGTTTTTATAGATATAAGGCGTTAGAAAGAAACATTTCCAACCGTTTTCATAGTCCGGATTTGGTATTTTTATTTCCCTGCTTTCACCGTTTGGTTCTGTCTTAATCAAATCGCCTCGCAAAGTTCCTAAGTAAAAATGATTCTCCGGATATTCTACCATACCGGTAATCATATTTTTTTCTCTTACGCCAAAATTCATTTGATATCTCCTGAATTTAAGGTTGAAAAAGTTATAAAGTCCGGTGCGTGTAGCTATCCAGAGATTACCTTCATGGTCTATTATCATATTCCGCATCGAAAAATTGTAACCGATATGCGTAAATAAAAGTTCTAATTGGTTGGAGGTAGTGGTGTAACGGTAAAGAAAATTGGAACACCTTAAAATCATAACACTGTCATTTACAGGCAAAAATTGAGTGTTTCCCATAAATGCATGTTCATATACCAACTCAAATTCATCTTTTGATTTTTTGAACAAACCACCATCGGAAAGCATATAGTCCATCGCATAAATATCGTTGCCAAAACGGATTATGCTTTCGAAAGAATAATTGTGATGTCCAACTATGTTTCCTTTTGTATCCACTACAAACACCCCTTCATTGCCGGTTCCGGTGGGTATATACCACAGCGAATCAATCTTGTCAAGATAAACATAGCAACCATCATCTTTTTTCATTTTGTCTAAGACGGGCGTTTCCAAAACTTTTACTAAGGAATCGTTTTGAACGCGGAAAATAGACCGGTGTTCGCTTTCATCCTCATAAACGCCATATTTCTGTGGAAGCGCCCCCGAATACAGTTCGCTGGTGAAAACATAACCTTCAAGCGGCGTAAATTCGGTAACTTTATCATCGGGTAAAACCTTATAATGTTGAAAATTACCTACCGCCACCACATTTCCTGCTTCGTCTTCATAGAATCTAAAAATGTTCAGATTTTTATCCGGAAAAAAATTGGTAAATGCAATACCGTCATACCGGCTAAATCCCGAATCCGTACCAATCCAAATAAATCCCCTTGTATCTTGAAAAACTACATTGCAGCGCATCGAAGGCAGTCCGTCGGCCGTCGTATATTGCCGGTAACTGTATTCGGACTTCAACAGCGGCTCCTGTGCCATCACTGCAGTTCCGCAAATAAGCAACAGTAGGTAAAGTATACATTTTCCCACAACCGTTGTTAGTTTTATAACGATAGTTTCTTTTTTCATCGCAAATTAATTTGATACAAAAATACAAATTTCACCTCAAAATAGTTCTTTCAAAAGCACTTTTTCTTCTTTGTTGAGCGGAATATGTTTTCCTCATGTTGAGCGGCAAATGTTTTGCCGCTCGTCCACTTCCTTGTTTTCGAATTTCAAATTCGCCCGTATTCTCCGGCGGCAATGCAATTGCCGCCGAACACAGGGGTTTGAAATTGCGAATTACGAATAATTGTCCGTTTTTTATTCGTAATTCGCAATTCGTAATCCCCCGCTTATCTGATTACCTTAACCGACTTGTTATCAGACCAAATAATATAGACTCCGCGACCGGGCAAAGAGATATCCGCTTCGTCGCTGCTTGCCATTCCCCGGTATACGACGATGCCGGAAAGGTTGTACACACTCCAGGACTTGCCAGCAATCAGTCCGCTAACATGCAACCGGTCGTTTTGTATCCATGCTTTGAGCGGGTGCGTTTGCGGACTTTCGATGCCGGTATCTGTTCGTTTATAGGGCGTAGCGACGATAATGCCTTTAACTTTACCGGTTGTAAGCGTTGTTGCGCCGTTTGCCAGGGTAACCGTAAACTCGAAATCGCCGTCCGTTCCCGAAGGAATGCTTTCCGTTCCTGCGATGGCCGGAGTGATAGCGGTTACGGTTACATCGCCGACTATGGACAGCGTAGAACGGAACTGCACATTATGCGACTGTCCAAACAGGGCGTTGAGCGTGTTGACCAACCATGTTCTAACGCTTGCGGCATTGTTTGCAGTTGCCTGTGCGACGCTGAAAGTTCCCCCTTCAATTGCTTCTTTGGCTGCTTCGAGGGCGTCTCTATCCAGCCGTTCCTGCGTTTTCCTGAAAGTAGCCCTTACGGTCACGTTATAAGAAGGCATCGTGAAGGTACGGGTGGCGCCCGAACCGGAAAGCGCTACAACAGTCGTTTGAAGTCCTGTCCGGAAGGCTGAAATCGCATCCAATTCGTAACCCGTATCGGGATGAATGGTCAACGTAATGGGGACGCCTGCCTCCGCACTTGCCGGAGCGGCGGTCACTGTTCCGTTGATCATACCGGCGATACTGACCGTGTAGGTATTGGTAACGGGCGGCGAGGTATAAGGCGTTGCCGTAATCGTTCCCGGAAGGCTTGCTGTTGTCAGGTTGCTTGCGCCCTTCGTCAGCGATACGGTGAATTTGAAACTGCCAT
>JAIRJR010000061.1 GCA_031260575.1 Tannerella sp. | reverse complement strand
CATATTCCTTGTTTTAAAGATTGATAACATAAAAATAATCAGAATATCGTCAGGTTCACACTCGGGGGGGCTAGGACCCCCCTAATTTTTATGACGTCTGTGTGTAATTCGAGGATTTTATGTACATTTGCAGTCTTCAAATTCAGTTAAATTCAACATGAAAAGAACAATATCATTGTCGTTTCTGATGCTCGCCAATATCATTTTATTGGCTCATGTTCTTATTCTTTGTCAGCACGACCATGATACCATCATTTGCGCTTGCTTTCTAACAGAGCCTTGTACAGACAATGAAGACCCCCTTGGCGCCGACAACCAACAGCATGATGAAGAATGTCCGATGGAAGAAAGCCCGATAAAAGTGGATTTGTATGTTAGACATGCAAATATCAAATCGCTTTTTGATTTTTGCCTTGACGGAACCATTCATTACACTGTACTGTTTTTGGTTTTGAATAGCACGACTGTTGAAAATACCGATTTAGAAGGTTTATTATTACTGCAAAAGCGATATTTACCAACCTGCCATACCGACTATATCTCCCACTCGCTCGGATTGAGAGCGCCCCCTGTTTGCTGATTTTTTTCGCTTACTGGCGTTAACCAAACCCTTGTAATTGGCTGCATTGCGCGAAAAGAGCGCATTATTGTCTTGATGTTTCGTAATCAACGAGTTGAAATGAAAATCACAGTACAAAACAGATTAGTTTTATGGAAAGGCATCGCAAGACGTTCCGTCACGTATTTCTTTCGGAAGAAGTATATTGAAAAAAGTTACTCGCACCTAAACGGCAATTGCTTGAGGTGCGGCGCTTGTTGCAAACTTGCTTTCAGAGCGTGTCCATATTTACGAATTGAAAACCGCAAGTATTGCTGCGCAAGACACGCTATGTTCAGACCGCTAAATTGTGCGATATATAGTTAATAATTTATATATTTTTGTAACGTTTAATAATAATTATTTAAATCAAGTATCAAAATGAAGAAAATTTTGTTAATTATTACAGTATCATTACCCATGATGCTTTATGCCCAGCAAAACTCGCAATGGCGGGGCGCAAACCGTGACGGCGTGTACAACGAAACCGGATTGCTGAAGGTATGGCCTGCCAACGGCCCCGAATTATTATGGCATTTCGATGGGTTGGGCGCAGGTTTTACTTCGGCGGCTATCGCCAGCGAAAAAATCTATATCACAGGGCTTACCGATGATAAGCTCATGCTATACGTTCTTGACCTCAAAGGGAAATTGCTCAACAAAAAGGAGGTGGGAAAAGAACGGGATACGAGATACCCCGGCACACGTTCATCCGTAACTGTAAACGACGGGAAGTTGTATATTTTCAACGCTTTGGGCAACTTTTACTGTTTAAACGAAACAACACTGAATGTGGTCTGGGAAAAAAACCTGACCACAGATTTCGATGGCAAAAGTATCATGTTGGGGCTGACTGAAAATTCGTTGATAGTGGGTGACATGATTTTCCTGACTCCGGGAGGCGTTAGGAACAACGTCGTGGCGCTCAACAAAAATACAGGGGCATTGATATGGTCGTCGCCCGGCGCCGGTATGCCGTCTACTTACTGTTCACCGATTTATATCGGCGACCAGTCCATACCAATAATCGTTACCTGCTTCGAAGGTATTGAGCAAGGCAGGGATAATTATCAAAATACCATCGCCGCATTTAACGCTCGCACAGGCGAAATGCTTTGGTCGCACCTGATACCAAGCCAAAACGACATCAATCCCAATATCCCGATATACAGCGACGGTATGATTTTTTACACCACCGGATACCGCGGCGGGTCATGGCTGTTTCGCCTGAAAGACGGAGGTCGAGCCGCAGAATTGGTTTGGAAAAACAGTGAAATGGACAATCAGATGGGTAGCGCCATACGGATAGGTGATTATATTTACGGTTCGGGACACCAAAACAACAGCTGGTTTTGTTTGGATTGGAAGACAGGGAAAACCATCTACAAGACACTGGAGGTCGGGCGCAGCAATATCATAACCGCCGACGGAATGCTTTACAGTTACAGCGAAAGAGGCACGATGTACCTGATAAAACCTAATCCTGAAAAATTTGAGTTGATAAGTTCGTTCCCCGTGACGCTGGGCACCGACCAGCACTGGGCGCATCCGGTCATTCATCGCGGCGTGCTGTATATCCGCCACGGCGATGCGTTGATGGCGTATAAAGTGAGAAAATAAAGACGGGGATGGAGGTATAACCTCAAGTAAACATGATGCAAAACAAAAATAAAGTCAAAATATTTGTAATAGATTTTGCTAATTTAATCGCGCATTTTGAAGACGAAAATAAGAACATCATAATCCAAATCAAATGAGTACCCAACCATCATCCCCCAAATACTACAACAACTCTGTTGAGGAAGTCGCCCGAATATTGGGAACTTCGGTAGAAACAGGACTATCAGGCGAAGAGGCGAAAAAACGCCTCGACAGGCACGGTTTCAATGAGTTTACCAAAAAGAAAGGCAAAAATCTTTTCTTCAAATTTTTGGCGCAGTTCCAAAGTTTTAGGATTATCGTATTGCTCGTGGCAGCGGCTATTTCGTGCGTGGTGGGCTATATGAACGGCGAGGGGTTTACCGATGACATTATTATTTTGGCAATCGTAATACTGAATGCCGTGCTTGGCGTGGCGCAGGAGGCAAAAGCCGAAAAGTCGCTCGAAGCGCTCGAAAAAATGGCTGCGCCGCATTGTAAAGTGCTGCGTAATGGAGAGGTACAGATCATTGCATCGCGCGAACTTGTTCCGGG
>JAIRJR010000057.1 GCA_031260575.1 Tannerella sp. | reverse complement strand
CGGATAATACGTTGGCAAAGAGTATTATTTCTTCGATAAAAGCTGCGGGTGTTTTTCAAATCACCGAAGAAAAAACACCTTACAACAAGGAATTTGTAGATCAAATTCAAGAAAGCCGTAAAAGCGAAGGAGTGGTTATCAAGACAGAGGATTTATGGAAGTAGAATACAAAAAGAAAGCGCTTGAAGACCGTGAGTATTGGAAACAACAGGGAAATTTGAAAGTTCAAAATCGAATCTCCGAACTGATTGTAGATATAATTGAACACCCATTCACAGGCATCGGTAAACCCGAACCATTGAAATATGAATTGGCAGGGTTATGGAGTCGCCGCATAACACAGCAACACAGGTTGATATACGAAGTTTTAAACAACAGGATTTCGATTGTTTCCATGAAGGGGCATTACAAACAGTAAGGTGAAAAACTGCAAAGAAACCGTAAGAATTATGGCGACTATCTCAATGTTTTATGGAATCATCATTTCGATGATGTCTATGGATAACAAACAGCATGCTATCCCTCATATTCATGCAGATTATCAGGGACAAAGTGTAGTTCTTTCAATCCCTGACGGTGAAATTTTGGCAGGTAATTTTTCGCCTAAAAAATTGAAACTTGTACGTGCTTGGATTGAAATTCACCACGAAGCCTTATTGGCAGACTGGGAATTGGCTGTGCAGCTGTGCCATAAATTCCACTTATTGAATGCTAAGACACCAAATTATGGGCGAGGTATACGCAAGTTGAGCGGAATTTAAGATTTAAGCCAAAAAGAGATGGCAATAAAACTGAATATGCTACCTTTACAATTTTGAAATAAAAAATATGCCTTCTACAACCAAAGAGAACTATTGGAAATATACGCTGATCATCCTGATTGCCTTGTTAGGATTGCTTATTATCAAGGAACTATGGCCATTGGTGAATGGCTTGTTGGCGGCTATGACCGTTTTTGTACTCGTGCGTAATCAAATGGTTTTTCTGACCGATACGCTAAAAATACATAAAATACCGGCTTCCATCTTGATATTATTGGAAGTCACCGCCATTATTGTGGTGCTGGTATACCTGATATCGCTGACTTTGATAGGCCGGCTTAATACCATTAATGTAGACATTTCTGTTTTGACATCAATGATTAATCAATTCGAAATACTGATAAAAGATAAATTCAATTATGATTTGATGAGCGCTGAAAATATCACTACTTTGACAGGTTATCTGACAAGAGGAGTTCAATTTGTTATTAATCAGGCAGGGGGAATGGTTATCACATTTATTGTGATGCTCTTTCTGTTATATTTTATGTTGGTCGACTTCCGGACGATTGAACACTACTTTACCGAACTGCTGCCATTCAATGAAAAGAACCGGAATTTTATCGCTAAGAAAGCATACAACATTGTCCGTTCCAATGCCATCGGTATTCCGTTAATCGCTATTTTGCAAGGCATTATCGCTTATGTCGGGTATTTGGTTTTTGGTGTTCCCAGCGCTCATTTTTTCGCACTTTTAGCTTGTATCACGACAATCATTCCATTGGTAGGGGCCGGCTTGGTGTGGGTTCCGTTGGTGGTATATATGGCCGTTACCGGCGAATGGTACAACGCAATAGGCTTAGGATTATGTTATTTGATTCTTGTGATTGGCACCGATAATGTCTTTCGTTTCGTATTACAAAAAAGATTAGCCGATATACATCCCTTGATTACCGTTTTCGGTGTCATACTCGGATTGACAGTTTTTGGTTTTTGGGGCATTGTTTTCGGCCCGTTGCTCCTATCATTATTCTTTTTATTAATCAATATCTTCAAGCGCGAATATTTGGATACTGAAAAAAGCACATCTTAACCGGTCTTTTCTTTAGGCTCGACCAATGCCGCCACGATAATATCCCCCGTCACATTCACGGAAGTTCGTAACATATCCAAAGGCCTGTCGATACCCAAAATCAACGCCAAGCCCTGCGGAGGTATACCGACGGATGTCAAGACCATCGTCATCACCACATAACTGCCTCCGGGGATACCGGGCGTTCCGAGCGACGATATGGTCGTCATGATAATGATGGTGATCATCTGTGCCATAGTCAATTCCAAGCCAAGTACCTGCGCGATGAATATAATAGAAATAGCCTGAAAACAGCTTGTACCATCCATGTTAAGTGTAGCGCCGGTAGGCATCACGAACGAGCATGTTTCATCGTTTATTCCTAACTTTTTAGCAACATTCATGGTCACAGGTAAGATCGAAGAGCTTGAACTGGTACTAAAAGCAAGAAGTTGCAAAGGATAGGCTTCTTTCATAAACCGTTTGACGGGTATGCGCGTAAAAAAATGGATAATGAATGGATAAAAGATAACAATAAAAAACAACAACCCGACAACAACCGTAATGGCATATATTGTCAAAGCGCTAAACAGGCTTGCATTGCCTGACGAATCGACAACCAACCCGGCCATTAAGGCCATTACCCCATAAGGCGCTGATTTAATGATAAAATCGATCATTTTCAAAATAATCTCGTTGAGCGAATCAAACAAAGCCAATACCGGTTTTATTTTTTCTTTTTCGACACATAAGGCAGCGATACCCAACAATAATGCAAAAAATATGATTTGCAACATTTTGCTATTATCGCTTATTGCACTGAAAATATTATTGGGAACGATCTCGTTAAGGAAATGAAGAGGCCCGGTTTGGTTCGCATTTGTCGAGATAGCAGATTGACTGACAGTCTCTGCTATAAGAACAGCTTGCCCGGCATCGAAGAAACGTCCGGGTTTAACCACCGTCACCAACAACACTCCGACCAGAATGGCAAAAATTGTTGTAATAATATACAAACCAACCGTTTTCAACCCCATTTTCGAAAATTTGCTAATGTCGTTCATCCCGATAATCCCCTTGACAAGTGAAACAAATACCAAAGGTACAGCCACCAACTGAAGCATCCGGATAAACAATTGCCCCCACGGTTTCACCCAATCCGTAACTACCTGCTGCCCATTTACATTCAAAGCAACGATCCCACCTACGATCCCAATGCACATCCCTGCCAGGATTTGCAGGTAAATGGGGAACTTTTTTCTTGATTTTTGAGTCATTTTCGTGTGATTGTACTTTTTTACGACTGCAAACATACAAAAAACCGGCGATTCCACGAAAAAAAGATGAGTACATCGATTATACAACAAAACTTCCATCATCGATTTATCGGTTATTCGGAATAATATTGTATTTTTGTCGAGTTAATTTTAAGAAGCAATAATATGTTAAGAAGAAGTGTTACAGCAGGTTTGGTTTTTCTTATGGTCGTCGCATTATTTATAGGGTGTGAATCGAAAGATGAGGGTTTCCCAAAGAAGTTGACGGAATGGAAGATTGCTCCGGCTATTGCCGCAGTAACGCCGGGTTTAAATGCGATAGCAGTTACGGAAGCTGATGAAAGCGTGGCTGCTGCGAACTTTTCGACTTCCAAATGGCTGAAAGCCGTAGTGCCCGGAACTGTTTTGGGAAATTTAGTTGATAACGGCATATATCATCATCTTTTCGAGCCGGATTCTGATGGAAAGATCAATGAATACTTTAATGACAATTTTTCCAAAATCCCGACCGGCGACTTCGATCATCAGTGGTGGTACAGCACCGATTTTTCCATTCCCGCACAAGAGGCAGGAAAACGCATAACGCTCACATTCAGAGGAATTAGCTATGTCGGTGAAATCTATGTGAACGGCTCGAAAATAAAAAATCATTATATCAATATTAAGGATGAAGATTATTTGAAAAATGGATATACGATGATGGATACCGATGCCGGAATAACGGATTATTTGACGACCGGCGAAGGCACATTGAAAGGTGTTACCGATTTCGACATATACAAATCACAATTTATCGGCACAATGCGCACCTACGATATTGACATTACCGATTGGGTAACCATTGGCAAAGGGAAAAATAATATCAAAGTGAAAGTCACCAAACCGGTATACCAAAAGGACTTGACATATTATTGGGTGGACTGGAATCCGCAACCTGCCGATGCCATGATGGGGCTTACGGGCGAAGTGATTCTGCATATATCGGGAAGCGCCCGATTAGCCAATCCTGCTGTAGCTTCGAAAGTGGATTATGATCATCAGAACGCCCGGTTAAGTTTTTTTGTGGATGTTAGCAATTTCACGAAAAATGGGGTGAACGGAACGCTTACGGCCATGATCAAAGATCCTGTCGGAAATGCCATCGCAAGCGTCACCAAAGCGAATATATCCATTCCCGCCGATACTTACAATCAAGAGATTGAATTAAGACCGGCTGACTTTCCCCGGTTGAATATTTCCAAACCCGACTTGTGGTGGCCGAACCAGTTGGGCGACCAACCTTTATATACCATTGACTATGAGTTTTCTGTTGATGGAGTACTGAGTGACAGGATGCACCACCGGTTCGGCATCCGTGAGATAACCGAAGAGGTAAATGTGTCGCCTTATGCCAACCACTATGCGGATTCGATCGCTTCAACCCATTTGTCCAATATGCTGCAAATCTATGTCAATCACAGGCCTGTACTACTTAAGGGCGGCGGTTATTGCGCCACAGACCTTCTTTTGCGCCACAATAAAAACACCAACAAAGCGGTTGTAGAATACATCAAATACATGGGCTTGAATATGATTCGCGATGAAGGCAAATTTTTCGACAATGAACTGCTTGAACTGATGGACGAAAACGGCATCTTTTTGATGACCGGATGGTGTTGCTGCGACCGCTGGCAGGAACCCGGACAATTTTCGAAGGCTGAGCGTTTTGTGGCTTTTGAATCGCTGTATGCCCAACTGCGAAATGCCCGGCGTTACACCTGTATGATTCTCTGGTTCAACGGCAGCGACGACCCGCCCAGTATTGCCCGCCAGGGTGTGAACGGACAAAATGTGGAACAAAAGTATTATGAGATCGAAGCCGACCTCAGGTGGCTCGAAATGGGTGCCAATTGCAGCAATGGATCTGCCAAATTGGCTACCCTGACAGGTGTGGTTGGAGGGATGCATATGGATGCAACGTACGATAGCCAAACACCCACCTGGTATTATTATGAACCCAGGGGAAACTTCGGCTTCATATCCGAAGGCGGGGGAGGAGGTAGCATTCCCGTTCAGGAAACCATGCGCAGGATACTACCGGAAGCAAATTTATGGCCTTATAATTCGGCTGAAAATTATAATGTGTGGAACTTTCACACCTGTCGCGGGGGCTTCAATAACCTGGGGCAACATGTATCGTTTATTGACGGCTCGTATGGCGCTTCCGCTACTTTTGACGAATTTATCACACGGGCACAACTTTTCCAATACGACCTTCAACGGGCGCAATATGAGGCATTAAGCTATTATCGTTTCAAAAATAC
>JAIRJR010000379.1 GCA_031260575.1 Tannerella sp. | reverse complement strand
TTACAACCGGATGCGGCGGCAGTGATTGCTTGCCGGTAAACCGGATCGGCAACATCGCCTGCTGCAAACACGCCCGGAAGATTTGTGCAGGGCGAATCGGGTTTTGTTTTGATATACCCTGTTTCGTCTGTTTCAATCCAGGGTTTGAAAATCGCTGAGTTAGGCGCATGCCCGATGGCTAAGAAAAAACCGTCAACAGCAATGTCTACCCTTTCTTCGTCGGGCTCTCCCATTCGTTTAACCAAATGTACCCCTTCTACACCACCTTCGCCAAAGAGGCCAACCGTATTATGTTCGAATAATACTGTAATATTCGAAGATTGAAACACACGTTCCTGCATTACTTTCGATGCCCGCAGAAAAGGTTTGCGCACAATCAGATAGACGTGAGCCGCTAATCCCGACAAATAAAGTGCTTCTTCGCAAGCCGTATCGCCCCCTCCTACAACCGCTACGTTTTTCTTCCGGTAGAAAAAACCGTCGCACGTCGCACAAGCCGATACGCCCATACCTGCATATTTCTGTTCGTCTGTAAGTCCAAGATATTTTGCCGTAGCGCCTGTTGCAATAATCAAGGCTTCTGCTTCGACAGTTTTTGCTCCATCAATCACAACTTTGTAGGGCATAGATGAAAAATCAGTTGAAGTGACAATTCCGGAGCGGATATCCGTACCAAAACGGGAAGCTTGCTTTTTAAAGTCTTCCATCATATCAAATCCCGATATCCCTTGTGGATATCCCGGAAAATTTTCGATATCGGTGGTGGTTGTTAGCTGTCCGCCGGGCTGTAAACCTTCATACAACACAGGATTGAGATTGGCGCGCGCAGCATAAATAGCCGCTGTATACCCTGCCGGCCCCGAACCGATAATCAAACAATGAACTTTTTCGTTTTCCATATACTTTACAATAATAGACGACAAAAGTACATAATTAAATGCGAAGAACATAAAATCAATTAATGTTAAATAATCTTAAATATTTTGTCGACTAAATAAATAGTCATACATTTGCTGCGATTATTTAATATCATTTGGATATGCAATTAACAAAAGCGGAAGAACAGGTGATGCAATACCTTTGGGATTTGGAAGAAGGGATCGTGCAACAAGTACGAGATTGTTTCAAAGACCCGAAGCCCTCGCGCACCACCGTTTCAACGATTCTGCGCATCCTTGAAACTAAGGGTTTTATTGGCCATAAAGGAGTTGGGCGCGTCTATACCTACTTTCCGCTTATACGGAAAGAGGATTATTCAAAACATCAGCTTTTCGGGATGTTGAAGAATTATTTCAACAATTCGTTCGCTTCGATGGCTTCTTTCTTTGCCAAAGAATCAGATATGAATCTTCAGGAAATGGAAGCTTTATTGGAAGAAGCAAAAAAAGAGTTTAACCACCTTGAAAAATAATGGAAGGATTTGGTATTTACAGTCTGAAAGCCGGCATCATCCTTACTTTGTTTTGGGCGATTTACCGGTTGTTCCTTCAAAAGGAAACATTTTACCGCTTTAATCGCGGCTTTCTATTGGCGGGGCTATTCGCGTCATTGATACTTCCGTTAATCATCATCCGTTATACCGTTGAGATAAATTCACCAAATGATCCGATATCCTTACTTTACCTATCTGAAATGATACCAACCGCCAAAGGATCTTTTACCGTAACCCTATCGAAATATTGCAGGCAGTTATTTCCCTTGATTTACCTGACAGTATTAACCATGTTATTAATCACCCGAAGCTTTGGATTAATCCGTTTATTCAGAATTATCCATCGAAATAAATCCAAACGGTATGCCGGTTATCGCCTGATTGAATCGTCCGAATTTTCCGGCGCTTTTTCGTTTTTTCGATATGTGTTTGTACCCTTAAATTTAGATGAAACCGATAAACAGATCATTCTCAAACACGAAAATACGCATATCGAGCAAAAACACCGGTTAGATTTATTGCTTGTCAATGCATTATGTCTATTATGGTGGTATATCCCTTTGATATGGCTTTATGCCAAAGTAGTCAAGGACAATCACGAATACCTTGCCGACCGGAACGTATTGATGGATTATCAACCGGAGTTATATCAACAAACGCTACTGAATCAATGGTTTAAAATGCCTGTTTTCCCGATAGTCCATACGTTTGCATATATTAATCAACTAAATAGAATCATCATGATGAAAAAAAACATTTCAAACCCACTAAAGAAGTTATCCGCCTTTATGGCGATACCGTTCCTTGCCGTCTTTTTATTGGCTTTTTCGGAAAAAGAAGTTGTCATACTTGAATCCGTTACTATGCAACAAGACCCTGTGATTAAACATGATTCGATTTTTCGTATCCGAAGTCTGCATGAGGGGGTTCAACCTTTATGGATAGTAGATGGAAAAGAGGTTTCAACCATTAATGACTTGAATCCCGAAAATATTGAAAACATATCCGTATTGAAAGACGCAAGCGCTAATGATGTTTTTGGTGTAAAAGGGAAAAACGGTGTGATTCTTATAACAACAAAAAAAGGTAGTTCAAACCAATGAAATTGAAATTTACCTTTA
>JAIRJR010000373.1 GCA_031260575.1 Tannerella sp. | reverse complement strand
TAATTCTTTAAAAAAGGGCGGATTCGATCATTGAGGAGGTTTTCCATTTCATCCGGCAGCAGGTTTTCAGGATCTATTTGCCTGAAAATATTCGCCAATTGGACGATTTCAGCTCCGTTGGAAAATGCTTCGGTCAGATAGGTCAGGTATTTTCGCTCTTCATCGACGGATGTATAGCCTTCCTTCAGCAGATTGATTACCTTACCGTATGTCTTTTCATTTTCGCCGGATAACGCCCATTGCTCAAAGGCGGCTTCTTCCGCTTGCTTTCGTTGCAAAACACGTAGTTTGGCAAGCCCCCGGTTCATGCCGATCGAGTTTTTCCAATAATTGGAACTGATCGCATATTTGGAAGCATATTTAAGCCGTATGGCCTCGTCGGCCAACATCGCTTGCCGCCAGATATCCTGTTTGATGCCACGTACTTCAATGCGCGGCTCGTTGATGCTTTTGATTCGTTGCTGTACGCCCCACGATGTGAGGTACCGGTCGGTACTGCCCGGAAATCCGATTGTCATCGCATAATCGTTTTCCTGATAACCCTGCAACGATATCTCAGCAACAAATGCAGGACGGTACGGGCGATTGTCTTCATGATACTCTGCAGGCCGGTTATCTGCATCGGCATAGACACGGAAAACGGCAAAGTCACACGTATGGCGGGGCCACATCCAATTGTCCGTATCACCGCCGAACTTGCCGATGGTAGCGGGTGGTGCGAACACTAAACGCACATCACGGAATATTTGATAAATAACCAAATAGTATTTGTTCCGGCTGTAAAACGGCACCACATCCGCTTTGATAAAACGGTTTAAATCTCCTACTTCGGACAGTATCTTACCAATTGAGTCAGCGGCGCGGGTACGCTTGTACTCATCATCAATAAGTGCGATATGAGGAAGGATGCGGTCTGTCACATCAACGGTTTCTTTCAGGTAATAAACGCTTAGGCCTTCGACCGGTAACTCTTCCGTTCTGTTTTTCGAAACGAAACCGTCTTGCAGGTAATTGTGCTCTACACTGCTTAATTTCTGTATCGAACCGTAACCGCAATGATGATTTGTAAAAAGAAGTCCTTCTTCCGAAACCGTTATCCCGGTGCATCCGCCTCCGAAAATCACGACCGCATTTGCCAAGCTGGGAGCATCCTTGTTGTATATGAATTGATAATCAGGCCCAAATCCTAACTCCTTCATTCGCGCCAGACTTCTTTCATTCAATTCGTTGATTATCCACATGCCTTCATCGGCATACGCCTGTATCCATCCGGCAAGGAGGAGTAAAAATGTTACTAATTTCTTTTGTATCATACAATAGCTTGTTATAAAATCATTTCTTTCGGGCGCAAAGATAATCTAATTTATTGCAAACGGATTAGATGTCGCCCATTTTTCCTGATTTACAGAAAACGCCACCCTGATGGAAGAATAGATTTTATTTTGTACATTTGTAGCCTGATGTATGCCGCATGAAATCCGTGGCATGGATGCGTGAAAATTAATACCAATTACGAAATAGAATGAGACAAATAGAATTTAGTTTAAAAGCTCGCAGGCGCGGGTTTCATTTGGTAACGGATGAGATTGAGAATGTTTTGCCGTCGCTTCCGCAGGTTGGCGTGTTACACCTTTTTATCAAGCACACCTCAGCCGGATTGTCGATAAACGAGAATGCCGATCCTGATGTTCAAACCGACCTCCATGCAATCTTTGACCGTATCGTGCGGGAACGTGAAAGTTACTACACGCATACCTGCGAAGGCGATGACGATATGCCCGCCCATGCAAAGAGCACGATCGTCGGTGTTAGCCTGGCTATACCGATTACAGGCGGACGGCTCAACCTTGGCATGTGGCAGGGTATCTACCTCTGCGAATTCCGCAACCACGCTTCGCCTCGCAAAATAGTGGCGACCATAATGGGTTGATCGACAACCCAGACGCTAAAATCAGGATTGTTTATTTGTATTAATTTTGGCAAGGATTGGCTGTTTTACTCCGGACTGTTTTCGTCCGGGAAGGTTTCTTTCCGCCATTCGGTAGGCGATTTGCCGTAGATTTTTTTGAAATACCGGCCGAAGGCGGTCAGGTTTTTAAAGCCGCAGATTTCGGCGATGGCGCTCAGGTTCATATCTTGGCGTAGCGGGTCGCGCATCATTTCGACTGATTTGTTGAGGCGGTAGTTATTGATCAGGTCGAAAAAGGTAGTATTCATGCCCTGGTTGATAATCAGGGAAAGATAAGTGCGGTTGGTTTGCATCATTTCGCTCAATTGGGCGCTGTCGAGGTCGGGGTTTTTGAATACTTCATCTTTTTCGAGCAGCAGAAGTAATTTCTGTTTCAGGAAGTTCTGTTTTTCCGACGATAGTTCGGAGTTACCGTTCCGGAGTTCAAGTTTTTTGTCTTTTGGGGTGGACAGGCCATACAAATCCTTTTGTCGAAGTACCAAAGCCGTTATAATGACCGGCTCTATGCTAAAAAAGATGACGACGGTTAACGAAACGGCGCTTCCCCCGGTCATGATTCTTGTCAGAACTAACAGGCATTTAAACAGCGTAATAGCGATAGCCCACCACATCCATTCGAGCGTATTCCCTTCGGTGCAGGAAAAATTGGATTCAAAGTTGCGTTTGTGATACCGCATCATGCCGACAGCCCGGACGGTATAATGGCTTATCAGGACGATGGAGAATGCCGCCGCCGCAAACAAAACCCACAATTGAGGCAGGTTGAGGTAGTTGCGCAGTTCGGCATAATTGGAAAAAAGAGGCAGTTTGCCGAACAGCGCATCAAAGCCAAAATAAAGCGTGGCCAGCGTCGTAAGCGGCAGGTAGGCCGACAGCCAGAAACGAACCCCGATGCTGCCGGGGCGAAGCATACCAAAGATATAGGCAAACAAAAACGGATAAACAGCCAATAACATCAAAAGATGAAGCGGATTCCAAAGCGCCTGGCCGTATACCGGCGTATGGAGGGTTTGAAATATATTGACAATGCACAAAAAAATGCTCACAAACCAGTAAAGTTGCAAATAGATCAATGGCGGTTTGCTTCCCCTTACCGATGCAATAAAGACGCCGCTCAACAACATGGAGAGGATCGTAGCGATGTGGAATGTGTAGATGACGTAGTTCATTGCCACAAAAATAGGCATATCATCCTGTCAACCATCGTTTGATCCCTTTTTCTTCGGCGCTGAATTCGAC
>JAIRJR010000272.1 GCA_031260575.1 Tannerella sp. | reverse complement strand
CTTGTGCCGACCGAAAAAGGTCTGTCCGTTTATGAGATTGTTAAGGACAAACGCATCGCCGACGTCGCCCTTACCGGCGATTGGGAAAACACGCTTTCGCAAATTGAACGCGGTAAAATGTTGCCCGAAACATTCCAAAAGGTGATTAAAATCTATACGCGGCAAATCACGGAAGAATTGCTACAAACCGCAATTACCCACTCTAAATTCCCCTCCACCGGAGGGGGCAGGGGGTGGTCAGGAGGGGGACAGGGCGGTGCATTGAGCCTGTCGAAATGTGAGGCTGTCTGCCCGAAATGCAAAACCGGCGCCATCCGTATTTATCCCAAAGTCGCCAAATGCACGGACGCAAACTGCGGATTGGCAGTTTTCCGAACCGTAAGCGAAAAACAGTTGTCCGACAAACAGATTACGGACTTGCTCACAAACGGCAAAACGTCTGTCATTAAGGGTTTCAAAAGCAAAGCCGGTAAAACATTTGATGCCGCACTGAAATTCGATGAAAATTACCGTACCGTATTTGTTTTTACAGAGAAGCAACAGAAAAAAGGGAAAAAGTAATAACTTTGCCGCTGAAATCACAGTCGTAATAGTTTTTACTGTTTGCTGCGGATTTTAGTGGATGAGCGTCGGGGAGGGATACCTCGGCGCTTTTTTGTAATAATGATTTATTTACCGTACTTTTGCCGTAAAGAAATTAAGCATCCATGATGACTATTCAAGAGATTAAGCGTTTACGCGAAACAGAGAACAAAGTCGAATTTAAAGAAGCAAAGTCGAATTTCAATTTTGCCGGCGGAAGTCATTCCGACCCCACCGAGAGGCGTAAATGCGTACTTGGCTATGTGGTTGCGTTAGCCAATGAGGGTGGCGGGTTGCTTGTTTTTGGTGTCAAAGAAAAGAAAGAATTGCCACATGAAATTGTCGGGACTGCTTTTGCAGAGGGTAAAATCGGCAATATTGAAGATGAGATTTACAAACGCCTGTCTATCCGTGTAAGGATTGTGGAATTATTTGATAATGACAAACGTGTATTGGCTTTCTGTATTCCCTCGCGTCCGATTGGAACACCGTTAAATTTTGAAGGAGTTCCGTTAATGAGAATTGGCGACAGTTTGCGTGTAATGTCAAATGACGAACTGTTCCGTATCCTTTCCGAGCGCGAACCTGATTTTTCCGCAACCGTTTGCGATGGGCTGACATTTGATGGTTTAGACCCTGAAGCCATCAAGTTGATGAAAGCAGGGTATGCCGCAAAGCAGGATAATCCTGTGTTTGAAACATTACCGGATAATCAGGTTTTACTTGATTTGGGATTGGTTGAAAATGGCAAATATAACTATGCCGCCCTCATTTTGCTTGGTAAAAAAGAAGCCTTGCGAAAATTCCTGCCCAATGCAGAGGTAATCATTGAATACAGGTTGGATCATTCGATGATACCATATACAGCGCGAAAGGAATTTCAGGAATCTCTTTTTACCGCTATGGATAAAATTTGGGCATATATTAACCAACCGGCAAGCAATCCTTTATTGCATGTCCAACATAAATTTACGATTTACGATATACCTGCTTTCAACGAAAGTGTAATCAGGGAAGCAGTAATTAATGCCATTGGACACCGTTCATGGAAAGACCAAAGCAGTGTTGTCATCAAACAGTATCCCGACAGTATTAAAATCATCAATTCCGGTGGTTTTCCTGATGGTGTTACAAAGCATAACATTCTTACGGTCAGTAGCACACCACGCAACAAACGTGTTATGGAAATTTTAGAAAAAACAGGGCAGGTTGAGCGTTCCGGTCAGGGAGTAGATAAAATGTACTATACTTGCCTTATGGAAGGAAAGCCATTGCCCGATTATGCGGATACGGATAATTATCAGGTTGTTTTGTGTTTGCGGGCAACGATTGTTGATGATGCCTTTTACCTGTTTCTGAAAGAGATACAGCATAATCGAAAAAACAGACTAAACGTTTTTGACTTGCTAACACTGGATAAAGTACGGCAAGGAATATCAACGGATTTACCCGAATTGTCTGTTGATTTATTACAGCGTGAGGGTTTGATAAAATCGCTGAGTTCGGCAGATAAGAAATATGTGTTAGGCGATTTATTTTATGAAATAGCCAAACAGCCTGCCTATATAAAAGAATATAGAGTTAGGGATTTACAAATAATTGCAGGTTGTTTTGAAAAATCGAAAGAAGTTTCGATGAAAAATTTTGTGGACGCTTTTGACAACCGGCTGTCACGGGAGCAAGTTCGTCATTTGATTGCGAAATTAGAAGACAATCAATTAATTGAAAGGGCAGGAGGCGGACGTTCCATTAAATATCATCTTAGTAAATATAAAAATATGGAAAATTCTGTATTTGAATATTTTAATGAGATTTTATCTAAATGAATTCAAATCCCCAAATAGCGATACTTTTTCCCCAATTATACATGTTTTTTATACGAATATATTTTTTATAAGACTTAATATCACGTTATTAGCAATTCCCTAAATAGCGCTTTTTCCTCTAAAACAATTTCAATTCCACATAGAAGGTTGAAAAATCCACACAGGAAATCATTTTTTAGCCCACTTTATATCATACATATTTGAATATCAATAGTTATTCAATTCCACAGAGAAGTATTTCATTTCCACATAGAAATTCATTTTGAGTTTCTACATTCTTTTTTCAGCCAACCCGTACCATACCCCGGCCAACCCATTCCATCGCATTGATTATATGCTGTTTGTATAATCATTAATCCCCAACTTTGCTGTTCACAGTTAAAAATAGTAGAAAGTGAACAGAAAACGTAAAAATCATGCTTCGACTATGGTCGTTGAGCG
>JAIRJR010000201.1 GCA_031260575.1 Tannerella sp. | reverse complement strand
TACATTATATAACTCGGCAACGCCCCGCCCGGAAGCGCCCACCACTCCGGCCGAATGAGATTCGTCGACCATTACTAATGCATCGTATTGTTGGGCTCACGCACAGATTTTGTCAACAGGGGCGACATTGCCATCCATTGAAAAAACACCATCAGTGACCACGATTCTGAAACGTTGAGCCTGCGCTTCCTTTAAACAATTCTCTAACTCAGCCATATCCGCATTTGCATAACGATACCTTTTGGCTTTACATAACCTTATGCCATCGATGATCGAAGCATGATTTAATGCATCGGAAATGATTGCGTCTTCTTCGGTGAAAAGCGGTTCAAATAATCCTCCGTTTGCATCGAAACAGGCAGCATAGAGGATGGCATCTTCCGACTGAAAATAATCTGAAATGGCTTTTTCCAACGCTTTGTGAATATCCTGGGTGCCGCAAATAAAACGGACAGACGACATTCCGTAGCCGTGCGTGTCCATTGCTTTTTTAGCTGCTTCAATTATCCGCGGATGATTCGACAGGCCCAAATAGTTGTTGGCGCAAAAGTTTAATACCGCATCATCGTCATTGACCAGAATTTCAGCTTTTTGCGGTGTTTTAATTAGTCGCTCTCTCTTGTATAAACCGGCCGCTTCAATATCGGTTAATTCGTTTATCAGGTGTTGTTTGAATTTGTCGAACATGATCCTATATTTTTTTAGGGGCAAAAATACGAAATTAAATAAAAATCACCTACTTTTGTGTCGTATAATTTTACTGTATGAAGAATATTTTAATTATAGGTTCGACAGGTCAGATAGGATCGGAACTGACTTTGGCGCTGAGAAAACGCTACCCGGATGGTTGTGTAGTAGCCGGTTATATTCCAGGCGCCGAGCCAAAAGGTGAGTTGGCCGAAACAGGTCCCATGGCGGTTGTCGACATTACAAACGAACAACAAATAGCAGATACGGTATCCACATATCAGATTGATACCATATATAATTTAGCGGCATTATTATCAGCAGTGGCTGAAACCAAACCCAAGTTGGCATGGAAAATCGGGATAGATGGATTGTTTAATGTATTGGAAGTGGCGCGTGAGAAGAATTGTGCAGTATTTACCCCAAGTTCGATCGGCGCTTTTGGTGCGGATGCACCCAAAAACAAGACGCCGCAAGACACCATTCGAAATCCGAAGACCATGTATGGTGTCACAAAAGTCACAGGCGAGTTATTAAGTAATTACTATTACAGGCGATATGGAGTAGACACACGTTCGGTTCGTTTTCCGGGTTTAATCTCTTTTGTCACTCCTCCTGGAGGAGGGACGACTGACTATGCCGTCGATATTTTCTATTCGGCAGTGAAGGGCGAACATTTTATCTGTCCGATTGCAGCCGGTACATTTATGGATATGATGTATATGCCCGACGGAATACAGGCTGCCATTCAGATAATGGAATCAGACCCGGCTCGCTTGATACACCGGAATGCATTCAATGTGACCGCAATGAGTTTTGACCCGGAAATGATTTACCACCGGATTAAAAAATATATACCGGATTTTACCATGGAATATCAAATCGACTCTTTACGCCAGGCAATTGCTGACTCGTGGCCTGACTCATTGGACGATACATGCGCCCGGGATGAATGGGACTGGAGTCCTCAATATGACCTGGATACCATGACAAGGGATATGTTGGAGAAATTAAATGCCAAAATCGGGATTAAACAGATTGTTTTTTAAATATAACTGACAACAATGGTAAAACACATCGTATTATTTAAACTGAAAGATCCAAACGACAGACAGAAGGCGCTCGATGCATTGAACAGCATGAAGGGCAAAATAGAAGGTTTACTCGATTTAGAGACAGGCGAAGACTTTCTACATAGCCAACGAAGTTATGATATCGCTTTGATTTGCACCTTAAAAGATAGAGCTGCATTGGACTACTACCAAGCTCATCCCGTTCACCAACCCGTCAAAAAAATCATGCACGCAATCCGCGAAGGTTCTGTGGCTGTGGATTTCGAGTATTAGATGGTTTGAGTCATTTCAATAGATTTGTTTCGCAATCCGGTAGACACTGTCGGTTGCAAATAAAGTGTAAAAATGAATACTTGGTACTCCTCTTGCTATCAATTCCTTACACTGTGAAATACACCACTCGATGCCAACGGCTTTGGCTTGATCATCGGTTTTACACTTACAAAGTTCGGAAGCTAATGCTTCGGGTATGGTGGCTTTGAATATTTCAGGTAGAACAGTTAGCTGGTTGATAAAGACAATCGGTTTGATGCCGGGAATAATCGGTACTTGAATGCTTTCGGCACGCAATCGCGCTACGAAATCAAAATATTTTGCATTGTCGAAAAACATTTGGGTGACTAAGTAGTCGGCGCCATTTTTTACCTTTTCTTTGGCGTAGTAGATATCCGATTCCAAACTGGGCGCCGTTTCATGTTTTTCGGGATAACATGCCATACCGTATGAAAAAGGTGTTTCAGGTGGTTCGAACAATGCGTTGTCCAATGCGATGCCCTGATTAAAACGGTTGACTTGTTGTTGTAGATCCGTGGCATAATCGTTGTAGATTTCAGGATGTTGCGTTGTCTCAAGCCTTTTGATATCGCCGCGCAGCAATAGTAAATCATAGACACCAAGATAATTCAAATCAATCAATGCATATTCGGTTTCATCTTTGGTGAATCCCTTACATATCATGTGTGGGACGGCGGTGATACCAAACCTGTTTTGAATGGCGGCAGCGATGGCTACCGAACCGGGACGTTTCCGGACATTGACTTTATTGATGCTTCCGTCAGGCTGTAACTTTTCGACAAATTCGCTATGGTGAGACGTTATATTAATGTATTTAGGGTCAAACTCGCGTAATTTTTCGATGACCCGAAACACACGTTGGATACTGTTTCCTTTCAGCGGAGGAAGTAATTCAAACGAAAAAGCCGTTTCCCGGCTGTTCTTAATCGCATCAATGACTTTCATTTTCTACAATTATTCTTTTTTGAACGCCAAAGGTAAGATTTATTTTTTTTTCGGGCGTTGCAGTTTGGGTAAAAAAAAATGATTATTTTTGCAGTTCAAAAAAAACAAGGAGTTATGGATAATATACAATGGGCTGAGTTGCCTTTCGGTTATATGAAAACCGATTATAATATCAGATGCTGTTATAAAGATGGAAAATGGGGCGAATTAGAAGTCTCATCATCCGAATATTTGAATATTCACATGGCCGCTACTTGCTTGCATTACGGGCAAGAGGCGTTTGAAGGCTTGAAAGCATTTCGTGGGAAAGACGGGAAAATTCGCGTTTTCAGGATGGATGAAAATGCCAAACGGATGCAGTTGTCGAGCCGAGGGTTGATGATGGCTGAATTTCCGGTAGACAAATTTGAACAGGCTGTGCGAAAAGTGATTTTGTTGAATCAACGCTTTATCCCTCCTTACGAGAGCGGCTCGTCGTTGTATATCAGGCCATTGCTGATTGGATCGGGCGCTCAGGTGGGTGTAAAACCGGCTACTGAGTATTTATTTGTATTGTTTGTTACGCCTGTCGGTCGCTATTTTAAAGAAGGTTTCAAACCTTCAAAGGTATGTATCATGCGTGACTTTGACAGGGCTGCCCCAAAAGGCACCGGAAATATCAAAGCCGGCGGTAATTATGGAGCGAGCCTTGTTGCCGGGGATAAAGCGCATGCAGCCGGATATGCTGCGGTACTTTATTTAGATCCGAAAGAGAAGAAATACATTGATGAATGTGGCCCCGCCAATTTCTTCGGCATCAAAGGTAATTCATATATCACCCCTGTTTCAACTTCTATCCTGGCGTCGATCACGAACAAGAGTATCATGCAGTTGGCTGAATCTATGGGGATGACCGTCGAACGGCGACCTGTCTTGATTGAAGAAATCGCAACTTTCGATGAAGCAGCGAATTGCGGTACGGCTGCCGTTATTTCCCCCATTTCGCAAATAGATGACCTGGACGAAAACCAACAATATGTTTATACAACTGAAGGAAAAGCTGGCCCCGTTTGCGAACGACTATATAACAAACTTCGTGCGATACAGTATGGCGACGAAGAAGATTTGTACGGTTGGGTGAAGATTATTGAATAGGGTTTAAGAATAAATTTTCTAAAAAGCAATATAAATGGAAGCATTAAACGTACAGATAGTAAATCCGAAAGCGAAATCTCTTTTATTAAACTTGGCAGAAATGAACCTGATTCGGATTGAGGTAAAGCCTATGTTATCGGATATATTGGCAAAACTTCGCCGTAATGAAACCGAAGCGCCTACATTCGAAGAAATTACCGAAGAAGTGGAGTCGGTTAGGCAAAAACGATATGAAGCAAAAATGCAGAATCATTATTGACACCAACTTGTGGATTAGTTTTTTGTTATCCAAAAGGCTTAATTTCATTGACAAATTATTGGACAGTGGAAAAGTTGAATTGGTTTTTTGTAACGAATTGCTTGCAGAGTTGGTTGAAGTAGTAAGCCGTCCAAAGTTGAGTAAGTTTTTCGCAGTTGAAGATTGGGCATTGGTTTATGAAATTATTGACAGGTATGCCATTCATATTCCTGTGGTATCTTCCGTTACACTGTGTCGTGATGAGAAAGATGATTTCTTATTATCGCTTGCCAAAGATGCGAAAGCAGATTATTTGCTCACAGGAGATAAAGATTTGCTAATATTGAAAGTTTTTGACAAAACGCAAATTGTTACAATCGCAGAATTTCAGACAATAATAATTTAAAACGACAGAAATTAAACAAAGAAAAAATAGTATGTAAAAAACAAACTATGTGATTAAAAGATAATTGAGTTTTAGCTCTTATTCTCTCTACTGAAATCGGCAAAATTTCATATTTACACGGGAATAAGCTGCGAAAGTTCACGTCTTCGGGCGTGAAACATTCGTGTTTATTTGTGTAAATGGTTTTGCCGAACCACAGTAGGAAATAAGCAATCGACGAATAGTTTCACGCTTTTTTCGTGTGGTTGCATAAAGGATGAAATTTTTAATAAACCGATTTTATATCAGATAATTATTTTTTTTTATGGAAAAGAACAGACATTTCAACAGAGTAATGGAGGCCGGGCATCATTTTAAAAACAGAGTGAGTTTGAAAAGCCGGATGATTGGAGGGAGTTTTTTATTTACAGTTTCAGTTTTAAGTGTAATAATTTTTTGCACAAGTTGCGAAAAAGAGCCAAAGGTTGATTATCAATGTCTTGATAGGATAGAATTGCCAAGAGAAGAAAATTTTGTCGGTATTGAAAATATTTCGTTTGAAAATTATCCCAAAGTAGATGGTTCTACTTCTGCAAGTGTACTGAATATGATGATTGCCTGTAAACTGTTAGGTGTTGCTTATAGATGGATGGCACCGGCAACTGTTACTGAATGGACTTTACATCCAAAACATGAAGAATTACCTGAACAGTATAAAAGCTTTTTTTGGCAATACATCAAGACGTCTCAAACACATGGCGCTTTTATGAATTTGATTAATGGCGAAGCGGATATTATTTTAACACACAGGACGATTTCTGCCGACGAGAAAGCCCATGCCGATGCTATCGGAGTTACATTGATTGAAACATCCATTGCCTTAGACGCTTTTGTATTTGTTGTAAACAAAAATAATCCTGTAAAATCACTAACAGTTAATCAAATCCAAAAAATATATACAAAAAAAACAACCATCTGGTCTCAGGTGGGAGGTAAAACGCTGATATAAAAGTTTTTACACGTCCTCGTAATTCGGGAAGTGAAGAAGTGTTTAGAACTTTAGTGATGGACGGTTTAGAGCCTGCTGATCTTCCTGAAGCCGCTATAGGCGGAATGATATGGGTTTTTTGGGAAATTGAGGAAAACGAGAATGGAATTTGCTATAGTTTTAATACTTATAAAGATATGCAAGCACGAAAACCCTGCAACGAAGTACCTGTATTAGCCATTAATGGTATTTCTCCAAATGAAAATACCATTAAAAACCGGATATATCCTTTTATATCAGAAGTGCATGTAGCCATCCGTTCTGATTTAGACCGTAATTCAATGGCTTACAAACTGTACGAATGGTTGCAGTCGGAGAACGCAAAACACACAATTACCGAATGTGGGTTTATTCCGAAATAATGTGAATTGTATATTAAAACAACAGAAAGAACACAGATGATGCAAATATACGCCAATAAAGTAAAAATAAATTTGCGAAAATCTGTGTCATCTGCGTCATTTGCGTTCTTCTAATACAGTGTTGAGTACCGCATAAAAAACAGAAACAAATCATAAAAATCCTTAAAATTGCAAACTCTTATTTGCCATTTTTAAGGATTTTTTGCAATCCATACATGGCAATTCGATATTTTTGTCTATCTTTGTCTGTGAAATAACAGGCAAAATGGAATCTTTCTACCAGATACATCAATATCTGCTCAGGCATTTGAGTACGCTTGTCAGGCGCGGGTTAATGGATGAAATCGACTGGAACGACCGGTTGATTGGCATCAAAGGCTCTCGCGG
>JAIRJR010000172.1 GCA_031260575.1 Tannerella sp. | reverse complement strand
CTCTTCCGATCTCCGGTTGATTTAGAAAGCATACGCGATGTAAAACAAGCTGTGAGCGTGCCTGTAATTGGCAACGGGGATATATATTCTTACGCTGACGCTGTAAATATGCTTGAATTTACAGGGTGTGACGGGATTATGATTGCGCGGGGCGATCTGGGGATTGAAGTGCCGCTTGAGGAGATTCCGGGGATTCAGCGCACTCTGATTCGCAAGTGCGAAGAAATAAAGAAGCCGGTAATTGTTGCCACGCAAATGCTGCATTCGATGATCAGCAATCCCCGTCCAACCCGTGCAGAAGTATCTGATATTGCAAGCGCCGTTTACGAACGTACCGATGCCCTGATGTTAAGCGGCGAGACAGCTTACGGAAAATATCCGCTCGAAGCCGTACAAACCATGTCTAAAGTCATAAAAGAAGCCGAGAAAACAAAACACGAGATCAATGAATTTCGCTTGGTGATTGAGAACGACGAGCCTGACATCACTGCGTTTCTGGCAAAACGAGCTGTCAAATCATCCGTCAAACTGAATGTAAAAGCGATCATTACTGACAGCCACAGCGGACGGACAGCCCGTTATCTGGCTGCATTCCGGGGAAAGGCAACCGTTTTTGCCATCTGCTATAATGAACAGGTAATGCGTATGTTATCATTGTCGTATGGCATTTGGGCTGTTTATCAACCCTGGAATGACAATCGCCGGACTTATTTTTATGAAGCGCTCAACCTGCTCCTTAAAAGCGGACATATTGCACTTGCCGACAAAGTAGCTTATCTGGGGGGAAGTTTCGGGAAGGGCGGCGGAACCTCCTTCCTCGAAATCAATGAAGTTGACAGAATTTTCAGCTTGGGAGACAATTATGATTTGCCAACATTTTGAATCCTATATCCTCAACCATATCGACGAAGAAAACGCATTGTTGTCGGCGCTTAGCCGCGACGCCCATGTGAAATTGCTACGCCCCCGAATGATTTCAGGCCACTTGCAAGGACGAATCCTGAAAATGTTCTGCCGGATGATACGTCCGCGCCGCATTTTAGAGATTGGTACTTATACTGCATATGCAACCCTTTGTATGGCAGAAGGTTTGACTGACGACGCCCTGATCCATTCGATCGAGATCAATGATGAGATGGAACCTTTTATCCGTCCGTTTCTGGAGCAATCGCCCGATAAGGACAAAATAAAAATACACTGGGGAGATGCATGTGACATTGTCCCCACTTTAAATGAGGTATTTGATATGGTTTTTATAGATGCGGATAAACGTGATTATTGCGCCCACTACGACTTAGTCTTCCCTTACGTGAGACCCGGAGGAATGATTTTAGCAGATAATACATTATGGGACGGTAAAATCACGGAAGAAGTAATAAACCATTCAGACCGGCGAACCCAAGGCATCGCAGACTTTAACGAAAAAATCAAAAACGACCGCCGGATTGAAAAGGTGATTCTACCGATACGCGATGGTTTGACGGTGATTTATAAGCCGATATAATTGCATATCCATTCCAACATGCCTTGCGCAATGCGTTATAAAAGCATTTTACCCCTGGATATATCTGAATGTCAACGAAAAGAGCGATATTTATCGGTTTTTGTAGCAACAAATATTTTCTGCAATAATCTGATATTTAGCAATATGAAAAAGCATTTTTTTTAAAAAAAATATATCTTTGCAACGTGATAGAAAGGCTTATTGTTTATATTGTTTTAATAATTAGTGTTTCTAAGAAAACTCTCCAACTAATTATTATTAAGTTATTAGAAAAAGATAAAGTGTTGCGAATATTTTGACAGATTCCTTGTCTGTTATCAAAAAAAGCTGTATATTTGCGTGTAAATCAGCAGATGTATCAATTATTTGTAACATTTTCATCAAAACATTCGCATTATGAGACAAAGATTCGACATTCAAATGAAGTTAGGTCAAACCCCGATCCGTGAAATATACATTAATCCCAAAAGCAAAAATGCGCTGGAACAATTAATAGCCGCGCTAAAAGAGATCTATTGCAACAGGGAATATAATGAAAGGGTATTCAGTATTATAGAGGATTACCTGCCTGATGTTGACCGGAAGAACGGTCGTCCGGGCATGAACCTTTGGACCATCTTTGTATTTTCCCAGGTACGGCTTTGTTTGGGTACGACCTACGACATGCTTCATCGTTTTGCTAATAATGACCGTCAATTACGCCAGTTGATCGGCATTGAGAATGAGTTTGGTGTTGAGCCTTTTACCTTTGAATATCAAAACATCTACGACAATGTGAGTAAACTGGATTCCGCCATGTTGTCGGCGTTGAACGATGTGATTGTTGAGTTTGGTCACCGTGAAGTTTTTAAAAAAAAAGGAACCACAGCATTGCGCTTAAAAACAGATAGTTTTGTGGTGGAAAGCGATGTTCATTTTCCAACCGATTATAATCTTCTGTGGGATTGTTGCCGTAAATGTCTTGATATGGTGACTTATTTTCTAAAGAAATATCCTCAAATGCCGGGCTGGCGCAAGATAAAGAGCTGGCGTTCGGAACTCAAAAGCCTCATGCGCCAGGTGGGTCGGATCAGCTGCAGTGGTGGCAAAAACAAACAGGAGAAACTGCGGAAGACTGCTGCCCTGTATGTTGAAAAATGCAGGTTGCTTCTCTTGAAACTTATCTCTGAAAAGCAGCATTTTCCGGTCTGTACCCTTGCAGATGCAGCCCGTTTTTACGGTTTGGAGCATTACATTCAGTTGTTAACAAAACATATAGATTTGGTCGACAGGCGTTTGCTAAAAGGTGAAACGATTCCGCATGCGGAAAAAATGATGTCCATTTTTGAGACTTATACCGAGTGGGTAGCCAAAGGCAAATCACGCCCGGCGGTAGAATTGGGAAAAAAAGTATCTATTACTACGGATCAATTCGATTTGATTCTGTTTCATAAAATCATGAATGACGAGCAGGATCGTGATATTGTGATTGAGATAGCCGATAATCTGCTGTATAAGTACAAGTTAATCGATTCAATGAGTTTTGACAAAGGACATTGGCTGGCTGAGAATAAAGCATTGCTGGAATTAGAAATTCCATTCGTTGTTCTTCCCAAACTCGGAAGGCGTACAGATCCGGAGAAAGACCTGGAAACAAGCAGGAAGTACAGTGTATTGAAAAACAGGCATTCTGCGATAGAGTCGAATATTAACGAATTGGAACATAGAGGTTTGGATCGTTGTCCGGATCACAGTTATGATCATTTTGTTACCTACGTTGCTATGGGAGTCTGTGCGTACAATCTAAAGAAAATCGGCAAAAAGATTTTGGAGAACCAACTCAAAGAGCCGGTTGTCAAAAAGGCAGCATAAACTCCACAAAATCAATGTTATAAATCTCCTGATACAATACCACATGGGAAAACTGTGCTCGTTTGTGCAATTATAACGCTACTTATCAACAGGTTATCAACAAAAACCGGCAAATGATTCTATAAAACTGAAAACATTGAACAAAATTCGTTCGATGTTCGCCCAAAACAATTTTGCTAATTGAAAAATTCTGAAAAAAGAGGGGTTTTCTTAGGGGCACTAATTACAATAATTATTTGTCGTTTATTTTAAACGACCTTTAATTAACGACATACTATTTAAACCAAACCGAAATATGGTTTATATTTCTCTATCCA
>JAIRJR010000396.1 GCA_031260575.1 Tannerella sp. | reverse complement strand
ACTTCCCATTCACTGCAACAGTTGAAGGTATGTATACCAAAAATATCAATGCTGTAATGCTCGATAACTACAATTATAGAACACCGGAAAGTGGTAATTGGGACAGATTTTCAGGTTCGGACAACCGACTTATCTATCCATCTACCTTTAGATATTATACCAATTTCACCAATTCTACTGTCCTGACCAACACAAATGAAGGTTATGGTTATACATTTAATATCACATTAAATGCTCAACCGGTAAAGAATCTGAATTTGATGGCTGCTTACACACGTACCGAAATGAAAGAAGTTTCGGGAATGCCGGGCAGTAATGCCACTTCGGCATGGGTAAATTTATATACTGTAGATGGGCCAAACTTGTCAAAAGTACAGCGTTCGCAATATGTTACACCCGATCAGGTGATAGGTTCCATGTCCTATCAGATTCCCTACCTGAAGAATCATATGGGATCAACAATCAGCCTGTTTTATCGCGGTTTCTCGCCTTATGGCAATTCATATGCATATTCGAATGATATGAATGGCGACGGAATATCCAATGACCTGATGTATATACCGAAAGAACCAGATGATATAAAATTCAGAGACATAACAAAAACTGAAGACGGAACGGTTACCGTAGTCAATACTGCAAAGGACCAAAGCGATGCCTTTTTTGCATTTATGGAGCAAGACAGTTACCTGAAGAAAAACAAAGGGAATTATGCTGAAGCATACGCCGCCCGCCCACCTTTTGTGCATAAATTTGATTTACGCTTTTTACAGGACTTCAGTGTAAAAGTGGGACAAACCAGAAATACGCTGCAACTTAGCGTTGATATTTTGAATGTTGGTAATTTATTGAAATCAACCTGGGGGGTTAATCAGTCAAATACAGCAAGCGGTAGCGGACAAATTTTGAGATATGCAGGAAGAGACGCAAACAACGCACCCACTTATACATTGAATAAAGTCAACGTAACACAAACATATGCAGGGGATTTTCCTACAAAGACCTACAGTAATTTACTTAATTACAATCAATGTTGGAGTTTGCAGATTGGATTGCGATATATATTCAATTAAGAATTAAGAGATAAGAGTTACGAATGAGAAAAAGCGTTTTATTTAGCGAAATCATTGCGTTAGTTGCTATATTGTTTGGTTTTACAGCAGAAGCGCAGATCAGAAAGACGCTTTTTCGTTTCCCCGATGCAGGCGAATATAAGGTACTCAAAGCCGACTTCCATATCCACACCGTCTTTTCCGACGGTGTGGTATGGCCTGTCGCACGCGTAGAAGAAGCCTATGCCGAAGACCTTGATGTCATTGCAATTTCAGACCACATCGAATCCCGTCCGCGTTTTTCCGAAAAATCAACAGACCACAATCTTCCGTACGACCTTGCCAAAGATGCCGCTCAACGCTATGGTATTGTTTTGATTCATTCGGCAGAGGTTACACGCAATATGCCTCCCGGACACTTGAATGCCATAAACATTCAAGATGGAAATGAATTGGAAACATTTGTGAATCAGAAGGATCTACGCGATTCCGCGCGTATTGTCGAAGCGCTTACCGAAGCAAAGAGACAGGGCGGATTTATCTTTTGGAATCATACAGCCTACCCGACGCCCGACAATCGATCAACCTGGCATCCCATTCACCAACGTTTATTGGATCAGGGATTGATGATGGGTATCGAAATAGTCAATGGCGAACGCTACGAACCGATCGCTTTTCAATGGTGTCTTGACCATAACCTGACCATCCTGGCTAATACCGATGTACACAGTACAATGGCGCAAAAGCGCTCAATCGACGGTTTCAAGGTAATGACATTGGTACTGGCATACGACAAAACACGGGAATCCGTCATGGATGCGCTGCAAAATCGTCGCACAGTAGCGCTTTGGAATAACCAGCTGATCGGTCGCAAAGAGCATGTTGCGCCAATTATCAACAATTCCATCAAAGCTGTACTTCACAACCGTGAAGGCAGACTTTTTTTCGAGTACATCAACGAATCCGGATTTCCATTTATCCTTGACATTCAATTTCTACCCGAAGGTTTTCGAATACGCGATGACTTACCCATGAAGGTTAATCCTTACGAAACAGTTGGCTATACAGCTTCCATGCAAGACAAAATACCAACAAGCCTCAGTGTCAAAGCGCTCAATATTTGGATAACCCCCACAGAAAACTTGGAATTAAATATTCCGGTTACCTATATCAAACATTAGTTTCACTATTATAATTTTTCATCAAACTCATTTGACGATCATCCCATCCAACAGTTTGATAATCCGGTGTCCGTAGCCGGCGTTCTTTTCCGAATGGGTAACTTGGATAATGGTCATGCCTTCTTCTTGGTTCAGCGTGGTGAAAACCCGCATGATTTCATCGCCCTGTTTCGAGTTGAGATTTCCTGTCGGTTCGTCGGCTAACAGTAGTCTGGGTTTGGCGATAAGCGCACGGGCGATGCCAACCAATTGTTGTTGTCCGCCTGAAAGTTGTGACGGAAACAAATCTTTTTTACCTACGATATTAAACCGGTCGAGGATATCAGCTACAGCAGCTTTACGCTCACTTTGCTTCATGCCTTGGTAGAGTAGGGGAGTCTCAATGTTTTCGGCAACAGTGAGTTCGTCAATCAAATGATAGGCTTGAAAGATAAACCCGATGTTGTGTTTGTGCAAGTCGGAGCGTTGGTTTTCCTTGAGTTTTTGTACCGGTTGCTCCATGAAGATGTATTCGCCTTCATCGAACTCGTCGAGCATGCCCAATACGTTCAATAAAGTACTTTTTCCTGACCCTGAAGGTCCCATGATTGAAACAAATTCGCCCTTGGCGATACTCATGTTGATGTCGCGCAACAGAAAAATCCGTCCGTTGCCACTGTTTACCCATTTGGTGATGCGATGTGTTGTTAACATATACTTTTTATTTATGATCTGTGTACCATTGTACGCCGGCAATTTTTTCCTTATTCAGTTATTCAATCACCTTGTGATTTTATTATATCAATTATTTGTTCGTGGGTTAACCCTGTGGCATCGCTCACATTTTCGATTGACATGCCTTTTTGTATCAGTTTTTGGGCTATGGTAAGGGCTTTCTTGTGTTCGCCTATTGCTTCGCCTCTGACTTCGCCCCTGACTTCGCCTTCTAATTGCGCAGTAGTAATTGCACTATCATTGATAAGTTTTGCATCAATAGCCTGCAAATAAGCATCTTTTTCTTCGTCCGAGAGGTTTTCAAAAAGCAATACCTCTCTTGCCTTATCAAGTCCCTGAGCTGTAAAATAGTCTTCTATTCGGTTGTTTTTCAGATAGTATACCCATTCGTCGAGGGTGTCTTTCGCCCCATCGTTAAAACCTTTTGTCGAGATGATAAAATATTCGGGATATATCTCGCCCACAACTGTTTTGCTGTACAACTTCTGTTGAGCTGCTGTCAGTTGTAACTCATTTTTCGTATGTAAACCTTTGAAGTTCGTAAATCCATGATATATATAATCGTCACCGTCAAGCCCGTAATGGATAATGTTTACAGAATACACTTTTCTGACTTTGTCATACTTGTCGCCTGTGGACATATAATCTGTAATGGCTTTGCTAACGCCAAAGAGCATACGGTGGTAATACTCTGCAATGCTGTCGAATTGCAGTTCGATAATAACTATTTCCTTTTCATCGGCTTCCACAAGAATATCCACTCTGTTGGTCTTTCTTTCTATATTCGTTGGGTTCCCTTCGCTTTCGCCAATGTGCTTAATCGTAATTTTACGATGCAGCAACTCACACAAAAAGCCTTCCAACACCTCGAAATTGGCTTTTTGCCGAAGCAGGCGTTTTATCGCCCAATCAAACGAAATGATACTACGCTTTTTCATCTTATGCTGCTTTGAATGATGCAAAGTTACAATTTTATTCGTAATAATAGCGTTTTTTTCGAAGAACGGGCAGGAAAAATTGACGAATGGTTTTTGTCGGCTTTTGCCCTTCATTTTGGTCGTATACCGGTCGTGCTTCACACGCAACAAAACCCTAATTATTATCTGTCGTTTTTTTGTTCATACTTTATCATTGATTTGCCAATTTCCTGTCTTGTCGGAGCCAAACCGTGTGATAATTCCTTTTTCTCGCAATTCTTTAATATTTCGTTCTATTGTTCTTGTTGTTTTATTCAACATTGTTGCTAATTCTTGTGCCGTTAAATTTGGATTATTTTTTAGATAATTCAAAATTTCACTTTTTACACCGACATTTACACCGACATTCTCATCTTTTACACCGACATTCTCATCTTTTACACCGACATTTACAGTATCACTCACGCCGACATTCTTCACATAGTTAACATGTAACTCTCTGTTTTTTAGTGCATTATTGTCGCCAAACACAAGGTTAGCAAGAAAACGGTTGAGATATAGTTCCGTTTTGGCAATGTTTCTTGAAATATCAGCATAAGTGGCCCGCACACGTGCATTGCGAAA
>JAIRJR010000134.1 GCA_031260575.1 Tannerella sp. | reverse complement strand
AAAACAGAAGTATATGTATATACGCAAAAAGTAGCTTCTCATACAGGAGGATATGATGAATGGTCGATTGACATTACAGACGCTGTCAATAAATTCTGCCAATCGGATGATATTAAGCGGTTTGCAGGAAAAATTCCATTGATGGTTCGTTGTGACAATTCAAGGGATACTGAAATGATTCCATCCGATTTATCCGATTTTAATGTATATGGAGGACTTTACCGATATGTGAATATGGTGTATGTTCCTGCCCTATATTTCACTAATATACAAACGGATGCTTCCGTCGATTCAAAAGGAAAAGAAGGAAATTTATCCATAAAAGCCGGGTTGGAAAATGCTGGAAATGTACCGGAAGGACAACTACAAATAACAATATATTCTCCCGACGGGAAAATAATTGGAAAAGAAAATAAACCATTATCATCCACCGGTAGTAATAATTTGTATGATATATTATCATTAAAAATTGCAAAACCGCTTTTATGGTCGCCGGAAAATCCCAACCTGTATAAATGCCAATTGACATTGACTTCTTCTGCCGGAACAATGTCGTGTAGCGAAGTATTTGGTTTCCGCCATTTCAAATTTGTGGAAAAGGGACCCTTCTTGCTCAATGGCAAACGGCTTTTATTACGGGGTACCCACCGGCACGAAGACCACGCCGGAGTTGCCGCTGCTATGACCGAAGATATGATTGTCCGTGAAATGCGGATGATGAAAGACATGGGCGTGAACTTTATCCGCTTGGGGCATTACCAGCAATCACGCATTGTATTGGAACAATGCGACAGCCTCGGCATTCTGGTTTGGGAAGAAATTCCATGGTGCCGCGGCGGATTAGGAGGAGCCGTCTATCAAGAACAAGCCAAGCGTATGTTAAGAAATATGATTACACAGCACCGCAATCATCCGGCAGTGATTCTTTGGGGATTAGGTAACGAAAATGATTGGCCTAATGATTTTCCAGAATTCGACAAAGAAAAAATCAGGGCTTTTATGGTTCAGCTAAATGACTTATCGCACCAATTAGACAATACTCGTAATACCTGCATCCGGCGTTGCGATTTCTGTAAAGATATTGTCGATGTATATTCCCCTTCGATATGGGCAGGCTGGTACCGCGGTATCTATACCGATTATAAAGAAGCGTCTTATAATGAAATGCAACAAGTAAAACACTTCCTTCACGCCGAATGGGGAGGAGATAGCCACGCCCGCCGTTATGCCGAAAATTCGTATGAAGAATTAGACAAAATACAAGGAGGAGGTTCTGCCGATGAACGAGCCGGCGATGCATCGCTCTATGGCGGTATTGCCCGCGCCTCAAAAGATGGCGATTGGAGCGAATCGTATATCTGTGATTTGATCGACTGGCACCTGAAAGAACAGGAAACTATGCCCTGGCTTACAGGATCTGCCTGCTGGATATTCAAAGATTTCTCAACACCTATCCGTCCGGAGAATCCGGTACCTTATGTGAATCAAAAAGGGGTGGTTGAGCGGGATCTCACTCCAAAAGAAGCTTATTATGTATTCCAATCCTACTGGACGGAAAAACCGATGATACATATTTATGGGCATACATGGCAAACCCGCTGGGGCAAACCCAATGAGAAAAAAATAATGAAAGTATATTCCAATTGTGAAGAAGTGGAACTATTCCTGAACAACGTATCTCTCGGAAAGAAAAAACGGGACAGCCAAAACTTTCCTGCCGCAGGACTCCGTTGGGAATCGGCTTTACTTGAAGGAAAAAACACATTGAGAGCCATAGGGAAAAAAGGAGAAGAACAAGTCGAGGATGAAATCGAGTTTAATTACGAAACTCGTCCATTTGGCAAAGAAACTCAAATAAAAGCCCGTATTATCGAATCAACTCCCGAATATGCGTGGATAGAAGCTGAACTTCAGGACGACAAGGGCGTAGTTTGCTTAAATTCCCGCAACTATTTCCGGTTTGAATCTGCAGGAGACGGAACATTAGTTGTCAATCAGGGAACTTCCACCGGATCAAAGTTAGTACAAGCTTATAATGGTCGTGTAAGAATAAAAGTGTTAAAAAATGGAAGTGAAAATATAGTCGCTATCAAATCCAAAGGGCTAAACACCGTGTTTGTAACAGTTAAACCATAAATAATTTATGAACAGATATCACATTCTCATCATTTTCTTTCTTTTCCTGTTCTCTACCTGCCGGAGGAAAACCGACTGGTCGCAGGAAACCCGCTTCGTTTTACAT
The DNA here is from genome assembly GCA_031260575.1 of Tannerella sp. Lineage (GTDB taxonomy): Bacteria > Bacteroidota > Bacteroidia > Bacteroidales > Tannerellaceae > Tannerella. The sequence continues at coordinate 386 of JAIRJR010000134.1, read as the reverse complement.
AACCTGATTCTTCAAAAAGCAGACAAAGCTTTACTTGAAGCGCCGGAGACAGTTACGGCAACTGTATGTGAACGAAGCGCCGGAGGAATCCATGATTTTTATTCCGAAGGCGATTACTGGTGGCCCGATCCAAAAAATCCGGATGGTCCCTATATCCAAAGAGATGGGGAAACGAATCCCGGAAATTTTGTTGCCCATCGCCTTGCCATGATTCGTTTCAGCAAGATTGTTGGAACATTGGCTTCGGCTTATCTCATTACCCATGATGAAAAATATGTTAGGCAGGCTTTCCTGCATATTCGTTCTTGGTTTGTTGACACAACAACCCTGATGAACCCTAATTTGCAATACGCCCAAGCCATCAAAGGAATTTCTACCGGACGTGG
>JAIRJR010000101.1 GCA_031260575.1 Tannerella sp. | reverse complement strand
AAAATGGCATCGAGCATTGATGGGATATTATGTCCATCAGCACGTACCAACCGCTGTGCATGCGATGCTGCCGGAAAATTACCGTCGCCCAATACAAGTTCGTCTCCATGTCCCATCTCCATCAGAATCTTCAAAAATTCGGGCGATAACAAATTACTTATTCCTTTTAACATTTCTAATTCTTAATCGTTTATATGCTTTGAATTCGATACCTTAACAATTCTTAAAATCCTGTCAGGTTATCACAATTTTCAATTCTCAATTATTAAAATATCCTGCTTTTCGCCCGGTGTTCGTAAAAATCCGGACTATTGCCCAGCAGATGCAGTACCGGCAGGCTGATCTCATCTATTAACGCTTCGATTTCATCCGGTATTTCCATAGAGCAGGCTTCTATATTCATTTTGAGTTCGTCGATATTGCGCGAACTGACAAGCGTTGAAGCCATAAACGGTTTTTTCAGTATCCATGCAATCGCTAACTGCGCAATGTGAATGTTCAAATCACCGGCTATCTTTCGCAGTTGGTTTACCACTTCGAAAAGTTCCTTTTCACAACCATCTTCATTGTGGCGTGATGTTTCGGCCCCCCGGAAGTTGGCAAAGTGCCGCGAATGTGCCTGATGTTTTGGCACATCGCCGGCAGTTTGGTAAATACCGGCCAGCAATCCCTGCATCAATCCCATAGATCCGATAATGCCAATTTTATGCTCCATACAGTATGGCACAATTTCGGCTTCTATAGCGCGTGATACAATATTGTAGGTTAATTCGTTGACATCAACCTGTACGCCGGTAGCGACGACTTCTTCCATTTGTTTCCGTCCGAAATTGCTCATTCCTATGGAACGGATCAACCCTTCTTTCTTCAATTCAGCAAGTTGTTGATAGGCTTCTTCAATTGTAGGGGGCGATTCGATAATCTGTTCGTTGGAGGTGAAATGCTTCACGGAAAGCAGGTTAATCGGCCAGTGGAGCATGTACACATCCAAATAATCCATGCCAAGCCTTTGCAGGCTGTTGATACAATGTTGACGTACATTCCGACAGTTAGACGGGCTGACTTTTGAAATAACCACTGCCTTATCTCGTTTTCCTTGAAGCGCAATACCCAATGAACGTTCGCTTTCGCCATTGTTGTATACTTCGGCGTTGTCGAAAGTATTTACGCCCATGTCTAAGGCGGCTGACACTACATTGTTGACGTCTTGTTGCGATTGTTCGCCCCAATAATCGCCACCTCCGAATGGCCAGCAGCCTATCGTCATGGGAGATATATATATGTCTGAATTTCCGAGTTTTACCATATTCAAATAACTGAATAATTGAGTAATTGAATAACTGAATTAACCATTAATCACTAACCATTAACCATTATTTAAACGTTTTCGGGGATTATGTAGCCTTCGCGGTAAGTTCCTTTGGCTAAGATATTCGCCCGGTCGTCGTTCAGGATTTTTTCGGTATTACCATCGAAAAAGAGTTGTTTGTTTCCTACGCGGTAAGCGATATTACCCAAATGAACAAGTGTTGCACTGCGATGACATTCTTCTACATCGCCGTTTGGATTCTTCCGCGTGCGAAGCGACTGGATAAAGTCAATCTGATGCTCTTTATCGGGAAAAACCCCGCCATCTTGCGCGATAATTTCATTATTACGCCCCATCACCTGCCACCCGCCGCCATGCCGGCCAAGGTACATCAACCCTTCCGTACCATATATCTCGGTTCGGGTGGAATTGTTGCGCCAATTCGGGAAAAGGGTTTTATCGTTACGTATGTTATTGGGCGTTTTAATCATATAATTGGTGGCGTAAGCGTTGTCGCACGACAGGGTGAAAACGCCGAAATCGTAGACAATCGATTGATATTCGGGCGTTTCACGCGATGCGCCAAAAGCATAATTGCCTCCCCATCCGTACACGGACTTGGGGTGGGGCGGATCGCCGATCACCATACGTGCCAAATCCATCACGTGCGAAGCATCGTCGGCCAATCCGCCACCGCTGTAAGCCCAATAACATCCCCAATCGCCACGACCACTTTCGTCGACGATACTCGGAGTGAAATTCCGCATGGGCGCAGGCCCTAACCACTTATCCCAATTTAGCCATGCAGGAACTGGCGTTTCGGGCTTTTCCGACCATTTACCGCCTCCCAACATATTGTAACATTTAACAGTCACTATATTTCCAAGTTTACCGCTTTTGATGTATTCGCGCGCTGAGAATCCATACGGAGCGCTACGGTTTTGGAAACCAACCTGTACGATCCGGTTGTATTTTTTGGCTGCCTCGACCATCTTACGGCCTTCCCAGATATTGATGGTTGGATTTTTTTCCACATAGACATCCTTACCTGCCTGACAAGCCCAAACCGTAGCCAAAGCATGCCAATGCTCAGGCGTAGAAATCCATACGGCATTTACATCTTTATCGTTCAGTATCTCTTTCATCTCACCTGTGGTTGCCGGACGATAACCCAACGACTTTTCTACCGTTGCAACGGCTCTGTTTAGTTTGGATGTATTGACATCGCAAAGCGTTTTGATGGTTACATTTGTGTTGATCCTGCAACAGTTCACAATGGCTTCCATACCGCGGCTTCCCGTACCGATGATTGCCAGCACAATTTTGTCGTTTGCTCCCTGATATACAGTAGCATTCAGCAAGGAATTGGCTCCTACGGTTAGACCGAGCGACCCGGCAATACTTTTCTTTAGAAATTCACGTCTGTACATGGTTATTCATATTTTTAAGTTATTTGTTTAAAAGATATTTTACCGTATTCGTCATCAGATTCCTGAAACTCTCTATTTGCCAATCTTCCCAATGTCCGAGCGATGTATAAACGACATTGTTATTATTGATCCACATCACAGGTTCGTCGGGTACATCGGGATTACTGCCAAGCAGCAACACCTGTATCTTGTCGGAACGCAATGGTCGGTTTTTATAGAGCCAATTGAGGCTATTAAATTTAGGTTCAACGCCTTGCAACAATGGATGGTCTTCCATACCGGGAACAATAAACACATCGGTTCCCGTTTTCAGATGTCCGTAATGCCCCTGATAGTTACCGCCCAACACATCTTTATCAAAATCAGTCCATTGCGAAAGAAATTCAGAAGCATTGGCTGTAGCAGCTTCTACACCGCCACCTTCGCGGGGCACATTGCGATTGGCGTCGAAAGCATGCGAAGCCGTACGGATACCGAGTACGGGACGTCCGCTTGCTACATACTTTTTAATCATTTCCATCTTTTCAGGTTCCAACGCCCTGCGGCGGATGAAAAATACGGCTAAGTCGGCATCTTCGAGTATCCGGAGATTTTCCATGTTATGTCGCGTTGGCGATATGGTGATCATTCCAGCATTGTCTATCGGCATGCCATAAGCAGCATATTCGGCTTTCAAAGCAGGCCTTGCGCTAC
>JAIRJR010000089.1 GCA_031260575.1 Tannerella sp. | reverse complement strand
TCGCACCAGTTTTGGTAACACTTGAAAAACTCCCTTGCCTTGATTGATGCTCCATCCTTTTGAATACAACACTCTTTAAGAAAATTGCCAATGATGTCCATTTCAGCCCTGTATTCTGCTGTTGCACTGGTAATGATATTTGGTGTTGACAATCCCTCTTTACTCCAACGCATAGCACCCTTAATTAGCCAGTTCAAAATACCGGAGGCTTCCACCATTAGTTTCTGTTCAAGGTGTTTATCCTGTTTTTCTTCCTCAATGCGTGTAGTAAAGGGTATCAGCTTAATACGCCGCCAAATGCCATGATCAGTCCCTTTAATCACTGGCTTGTGATTGGTTGCCATCCAAATCTTGAAAGTAGGTACAAAGTTAAAAAACTCCCCATATAAAAATCTTGCAGTCATTCTGTCATTGCCTGTTATCTGTTTTATCAAAGGTTCAGACAACCGCTTGCCATGCTCCGCTTCGGTTGTGGTAACAAACCTAGTTCCTCTTAACCGTGCAATATCATTTGTAATCTGATCGCCTGTCTTTTTCATAAAAGTTTCTGTAGCTGTCGCAATGGCATAATCTCCAAGTATATTCATAATAGTGTTAAGAAACGTACTTTTTCCGTTTGCACCTGTACCAAACAATATGAACATGGTTTGCTCCGATGTGTCCCCGGTAATCGCCCAACCCGCCGCATTTTGGATGAAATGAATTAAATCAGCATTGTAATCCATAATCTCCATAATAAATTTCTTCCAACCAGGGCAATCAGCGTTAGGGTCATACTCTACATTGGCAATCCGGGTAATCAAATTGTCAGGGTTCGGCTCTCTTATTTTCCCTGTTTTCAAATCAATAGTTCCGTTTTTAACATTGAACAGCCAGGGGTTCGTATCAAGGCTGTCAGTTTTCACATTAAGCTCAGGTATCCATGAGGCTACTTCAATGAGTGCTTTTCGCCGTCTTGCGCTTTCACTTTGCATTGCGTGTTTTTCAATATCGAGCCTGTCTCTAATGTCAGAGGTTTTAAGCAGTTCCTCATAAATCCCCCTAATCATTTTCAAACCCTTGTCATGTATCAGATAACCATCGTCGAGTTCCCAATGAGTACCATTCCAAACCAGCCATTTTTTCCAAAGCGAATTATAACGTATATCTTTGCCGTATTCTGTTAATAGTCTGTATGCGTTTGTGGTATCTGTAAATTGCAAAAGACCATTTTGCAGTTGTTGAAGCCTTAGATAAATACTCTCATCACCAATTTGTTGAGCCATCATAGCCCCCTGTCTTTAATACTTGTGCGTACATTTTGAAGCGGAAACATAAAATATCAAAAGCGTTTTCCCTTGTAACACTTGGTAATTCTCCGATACACCGCAGATACATTTGATACAACAAAGTCAAAGACCCCGGTTTTCGCAGATACTCTTTATTTTTGAAAAACGCACAAGCCCGGTACTCATCAACAGGTATTTCTTTCTTCTGTAATCCGTACCATGTCAATAAATCATCAGCCCATTCAATTTCATGCTCTGCATATTCTTCAAGTGTTTTCTGTTGTTTGCGTACATTGTAGTTGTATCTTTCTTCCGGCGTTCTTCTCCGCATTAACCTTTTCCTTCTTTCCAAATAAAGACCTTTGCCGCTTCCCCCGCCGCAGTCCGCCCATCGGCAAAAGTAACAAAAGCCCAAAACGCCCACCAGCCGGAAACATCTATTTCCCCTTCTATGCACTCATGAAAAATTGTTCCCATTTCCATATCTCCAACCGCTGCAGAAAATTCACCTTCTGTTTTGTTTGGCTTACGGTACTTGATAACCGCCTTTTCTATTCCTTCCAAATCAATAAAAGTTTTTAGCGTTATGCGAAGGGCAGACTGCCCCTTAAATATCCGCCCCATATCTCCCCCTATATTTTGCTATCAAGCAATATTTCCCTTGTAACGCAAGATTTTAATACCAATTCAGAACGTGCCTTTAGGAAACGGCTTAAAATGTAATCCCTGATAAAAACACCTGTAATAATGCGAACAAGAAGCATAAGCCCACGGGAAGCCCGATCAGCCGCCTGGACTGTTTCAGTTAATCTATGTGGAATAATCCAGCCGTTTTTTTCTTCACTTCTAATTTTGACCTTATCTATCAGCACGCAAAGAAATGACCGTAAATTTCTAAGATTTTCCGCAGCTGTTAGTTTTTCATGGAACGAACGGCGGTAAAAAACCGGAAATGCAATTTTATCAATTCCATGTACCGCATCATGTATTTTCGAGAGAAAAAGCCGTATTCCTTTCGGCGTTGCGTTTGCCTGTACTGTTTGAATTGCACTACGTTTATAGTTACCTGCCTGTTTTCTTGTATCGTTTATTCTAATTCCATGTGTCAATCTTCGTAAAAATGATTGTGTCAACCTGCGTGTATCAGACAGCCTTACCCCTTGCGTTAAAGTCCTTACATAGTTTTGCGAGCTTGTATATTCAAAATACATAGACAACTTAAAATTTTCTAACCACCCACCAAAATTCTGGTAATCATCAGGTATGCCTTTATGTTCCGGCCACCACCAATCGCAATAACATTGCGCTCCAAAATCAAAACGTGGTAACCACATATATTCACAGAAAAGTCCAAACCAAATATGATGACCGCTTGGATAAGGACCTTCGGTATTAAATTTTGCACTTCGCCAGCCTCTTGGTTTATTTCCTGTTACTCTTAAATCAACAAGTCCCTCGTTTCTGGAACCTCGTGAGTTAGGATAGCCAGCCCATTCCGTATAATAAACGGGACGTCCGCCTGCTTCCCAATCATCCTCATTTGTATAAAAATAAGCAGTACATTCACCATCCATTTTTTCCGAAATTAAAAACCGATTTACAGGTATAGCCAGTTCAAACATTAAGGGAACAGGAGGTTCTGGCGGGTCAGGCTGCCACATATTTTGGCTACCTATAGTTGTAGTCCCAACAATGGGGTCAACAATTATCGGATATGCCGCTTCTGAAAGCCATTGTTCAGGAATAGTTATACAAAGTAGGTTTCCAATAATCGACAAATCGCCCCAACACCGCCGCCTTCTTGCATCAATTATTTCTGGTCGGTGTATATGGCATAGTTTCCCTGTCCCTTCTCCTAGCAAGGTTTCTTTTTTATAAACCGCATAACTGCCTTTCAAAAATGGGTCAGGCACAAAATCAGGCTGCCTAAAAAAATCAAAGTATTCAGCACCTTCCATAATAAAAGTAATAACATTACTATCAGGCTCTTTGTTCAAAATGCAATCATATTCAAATGATGTATCGCCGAGTATTGTAAACCTATGAGAACGCCGCCGCCCCTTGTAGACAAGTCGCTGTTTATTTCCACGTAGGGAAAAGCCTTCATCATCAGTTGGAATAAAGCAAAGCCTGTTTTTAAAACGGGAAATCTCGAATGAAGGTTTTTCT
>JAIRJR010000388.1 GCA_031260575.1 Tannerella sp. | reverse complement strand
ATTTAACCTTTCAGATTGAAATCGAAAGACAGATGCGTTTACATGGATCAATCGGTGTTTTTCATTCTTTTGGCCCCAACATGCAAATATTTATGGGAAGTATTTTAGCCGGTTCGAATGCCGAAGCTCCTTCGACTTTCGATTTTGCCTTAGGAGGGAACGGGCATACGCCATTAAGCCCGGTTGGAGCTGATGGTACTTTATTGAAAGAAGGAATGGCTGTGATGGTGGATATGGCCGGTAATTATACATCTTATCTGACGGATATGACGCGCACCTATTCGATTGGCAAACTTCCTGCAATTGCATACCGGGCGCATCATGTTGCATTAGATATTCAGGAAGAATTCGTGCAATCGGCAATACCCGGTTTTTCTTGTGCTGAATTGTATCAGATGGCGCTATCTAAGGTCGAAAAAGAAGGATTGAGCGATTATTTTATGGGAACCACACAGCAAGCCAAGTTTATCGGGCATGGCATAGGATTGCAAATCAATGAATTGCCAATATTTTCTCCACGTTCAAAAGAAGTTTTGATGCCCAATATGGCATTCGCATTAGAACCGAAATTTGTCATTCCGGGTGTAGGTGCAGTCGGAATCGAAAACAGTTTCATTGTAACGGACACCGGGGTCGAGAAATTGACTTTGTTTGAAGAGGGGATGATTACGCTTAAATAAAACCATCAATAACGTCTTTATTTTTTCTTATGTGGTGAAAAATACCTTTCTATTGTAAAAAACTTTTTTTTATATTCTAAACACTTGGATTAAACAATAATTTCATCTACTTTTGTGTCAGAAAAACAAATAATCAATTGCGACATTATGTTGTGTAAAAGTTTAGTTTCGATAGATCAGTGTACGAAGGAAGATATCCTTCGTATTTTGGATAACACAGTAAAATTTGAGAAAGAGCCTAATCAGCGTTTGATGGAAGGCAAGGTGGCTGCTACGCTTTTTTTTGAACCTTCTACGCGCACCCGGCTAAGTTTTGAAGTTGCGGTACAACGTTTGGGTGGGAGTATTGTCGGATTTCAAGATGCTTCCACAACAAGTTCTTCTAAAGGAGAATCATTGAAAGACACCATTTTGATGGTGAGTAATTATGCTGATGTCATCATTATTCGCCATTATCTGGAGGGCGCTGCACGATATGCTTCCGAAGTTTCGTCAACCCCTGTAATCAACGCCGGAGATGGAGCGAATCAACACCCTTCTCAAACATTGCTTGATATGTATTCCATCCGTAAAACGCAGGGAAAGTTGGATGATTTGACCATCACAATCGTTGGTGATTTAAAATATGGACGTACGGTTCATTCACTGATCGTTGGTATGTCGCATTTTAACCCTACTTTTCATTTCATTGCCCCTGATGAATTAAGGATGCCGGATGAACAAAAGCGTTTTTGTATCATGCACGGCATCAAGTTCAATGAACATGTCGTTTTTTCGGAAGAGATTATCAATCAGAGCGATATCCTGTATATGACTCGCGTTCAGCGCGAGCGGTTTACGGATTTGGTTGAATACGAACGGGTGAAAAATGTATACATCCTTCGTAATAAAATGTTGGAAAACAGTCGCTCGAACCTCAAAGTGTTACATCCGCTTCCCCGCGTCAATGAAATTGCATACGATGTGGACGATAGCCCGCAAGCCTATTATATTCAGCAGGCGCGTAATGGTTTATTCACACGCGAAGCGATCTTGTGTGATGTGTTGGGGATCGTTATTTAATTGAAAATTATATCGTTAATAATTAACAAATAGTATACTATGCCTGACAAAAAGAAAGAGTTATTGGTAGCGGCGTTGGAAACCGGGACAGCCATAGATCATATTCCACCTGAACAGTTATTTAAAGTGGCATCTCTACTTGAATTGGATAAGTTGGACAATCCCATTACGATTGGAAATAATCTCATAAGCAAAAAGATGTGCAGCAAGGGTGTGATCAAAGTGGCTGATAAGTTTTTTGCTGAAGATGAGATCAATCGGATTGCATTGGTAGCTCCGAATGTGATACTTAATATTATCTGCGATTATGAAGTGGTCGAGAAAAAACCCATCAGCCTTCCCGACAAAATAGTGAGTATCGTCAAGTGTAACAATCCCAAATGTATATCCAATAACGAGCCGATGTTATCGCGATTTAATGTGATCGACAGGGAAAATGTTACGCTCCAATGCCACTATTGCGAACGAAAAATCAGTAAGGAAAATATATTGATCAATTAAAGGTTGGCTTCGCTTTGAACGGATGCAAGACCCACCCCGGGAAAAGTGATGTTCTGCATGGGGTGAAATCCGGCGCGAGTTAAAAAAATGTGAGCGAATAAAGAAAATGTTGGAAAAGAAATCTTTTGTCATAACCGAAAAGAATGTGGCTTTTTATGCCGGTGAAATCGGGAATTGGATCCGGAAGCAGGTGCAGGAGGCTGACAGGAAAGGAGTTGTTTTCGGGATGAGCGGCGGGGTGGATTGCAGTGTGGTGGCTCGACTTTGTCAGTTGGGTGATGTTGATTTGCATTTGGTAGTGATGCCCTACGGCAATGATATGGAGCTTAGCCGGAGTTATGCCGATGCCATGACGTTCATTGATCAATTTGCACTACCCTATCATATCTTCGATATCCGACCTGCCGTTGATGCATTGATTACCGACCGATTTGCTTCAGACGAAACCACAATGGTGTTAAGCCATGCCAATCTCCGTCCGCGTATTCGGATGACTTACCTTTATCAGTTGGCACAAATGAGCGATCGATTTGTTTGTGGAACAAGCAACTTGGCTGAACGGGTTGCAGGTTATTTTACGAAATGGGGCGATGGAGCTTGCGATATCAGCCCGATCGCCTTGTTGACAAAACAAGAGGTGTATATTTTAGCGCGCCATTTGGAAATCCCTGACAGCATCATCCGAAAACCACCATCAGCAGGACTTTGGGAGGGACAAACGGATGAAAATGAGTTGGGCATGACTTATAATCAGATAGATGCTTTTATTTTGGACGGAACTTCCGGCAGTAAAGAAGTCGATGCGATGATACGGAAACGCATGGCGTGGTCGATGCATAAGTTTGTGCCGATTCCTGTTTTTCAGGTTTAATCGTGAAAAAGATTTGTTTAGGAATGTCAATGTTGTATTAAATTAATATCATGTCGAACATAGAACTCATCCTCATTTTAGTAGCCAGCATCGGATTGCTGTTATTTATGATATTAAGGTTTAAAATTCAAGCCTTTCTGGCATTACTGGTCACGTCGATATTCCTTGGATTGGTGACCGGTATGCCCATGGGTTCCATTATCAATAGCGTCTTAGAGGGTATGGGTTCAACACTTGGATTTGTGGCAACCGTAGTGGGCATCGGGGCTATTTTCGGTCAGATACTCGATTCGTCGGGAGGAGCCGAATCACTTGCGTTATACCTTACAAAGCGGTTTGGCAAGGACAAAGCGGATTATGCATTGGTTATCGCCGGATTCCTTGTGGGTATCCCGATTTTTTTGGATGTCGCCTTTATCATCCTGGTTCCCATGCTTTATGCGTTGGCTAAAAAAAGTAATAAATCGCTGTTGTATTTCGCAATCCCGCTATTGGCCGGTTTGGCTGTTACACATGCTTTTGTACCGCCTACGCCCGGCCCGATTGCAACAGCTGAAATCATTGGCGTCGACTTGGGTTGGGTAGCGCTTTTTGGGTTAATCATCGGTTTTCCGGTGGCAATCCTCGCAGGACCTGTGTTCGGTAAGTTCATTAGCAAAAAGATACATATCGAAGTTCCCCGCACATTTGATATGCCGGATGAAAACAAGATCGTAAAAGACCTGCCTTCGTTTGGGTTGGTATTGACAATCATTGCCGTACCCTTGGTATTGATCCTAACCAATACGGTTTCAGGGTTATGGGCGACCGCCCATGATATGAAAGAACATTGGGTGATCCAATTACTTGCATTTCTCGGTCATCCGATTATGGCACTTCTGATTGCTACATTTATAGCGATTTATGCGATCGGCATCAAACGCGGTTTTACGAAAGATGCGATTTTACAATTAAGTACCAAGTCGTTGGCCCCCGCCGGATTGATCATCTTGATTACCGGCGCCGGTGGTGTTTTCAAACAACTGTTGATCGATAGCGGTTTGGGTGTTCAATTGGCCGAGAGTATGGCAAATTCGGCAATGCCGCCCATCGTTTTAGCCTATTTATTGGCTGTGATTATCCGTATTTCACAGGGGTCGGCAACGGTTGCCATGATCACATCGGCAGGAATCATGTCGCCTTTATTGATGTCGTTTTCACTGTCGCAGCCACAACTTGCACTGGTGGTGATTGCGATTGCTTCAGGCGCAACCACAGCATCGCATGTCAACGACAGCGGTTTTTGGTTGGTATCTAAATACCTTGGTATGAACGAAAAACAAACACTTCAATCGTGGACGGTCATGGAAACAATTATTTCGGTAGCGGGATTCGGACTTGCCCTGTTATTGAGTTTGTTTATCTGAAAAAGGATTCAATACGGCATATATCCCATAGAAACAGTATCTTTACAAATCAATTTCATACAATGAAGCAGAATCATTTTTTAGCATTCGACATCGGAGCGACAAGTGGCAGGTCTATTCTGGGTACTTTCGATGGGATTCAATTGAAAATAAATGAATTGACCCGTTTCTCCCATACAATGATGGAGTTGCATGGTAAATATTACTGGAACGTTTTCGGGTTATACGAATCATTGAAAGAAGGATTGAAGATATGCGCCGGACAAGGTATTATTCCTGTTTCGATAGGGATTGACACCTGGGGCGTAGATTTTGGCTATATCGGAAAAGATGGGACGATTCTTGGTTTGCCCCGCGCATACCGCGATCCTTATACAAACGGAGCGCCTGAAGATTTTTTTAAGTTGATTTCTCGCGAAGAAGTTTACAGGCTGACCGGTATTCAAGTGATGAATTTCAATAGCCTTTATCAGCTATTCAGAGCCAAAGAAACATTTTTCACGCCTTTAGAGGCTGCAGACAAGATTTTGTTTATGCCTGATTTGTTGTCGTATCTTTTGACGGGAAAACAGGTTTGTGAATATACAGAGGCTTCTACCTCACAGTTATTGAACCCCGTCACGCGACAATTCGAGTTTTCCCTATTAGCTGCCGCCGGCTTGCCGGCTTCATTACTGCATCCTTTGGTCGATCCGGGTACCCTGATTGGTACACTGACGGATGCGATTGCAAAAGAAACCGGAATCGGAAAGATACCGGTTGTGGCGGTGGCAGGACATGATACAGCATCGGCTGTTCTTTCTGTACCGGCAGAAAACCCGAATTTTGCCTACCTGAGTAGTGGTACGTGGAGTCTGATGGGTGTAGAAACGGAGCAGCCTGTGCTGACACAAGAGTCGTTTGCCAATAACTTTACAAATGAAGGAGGTGTGGAGGGAACGACTCGTTTTCTGAAAAACATCACCGGCATGTGGTTATTGGAAGAATGTCGGAAAGAGTGGGCGAAAGAAGGCCGGAATTATACATATCAAGAGATTATGATACTTGCAGGGAAGGTGGGCGCTTCCCGAACGACTGTGAATCCCGACGATCCGCGATTGGCAAGTCCGACGCATATGACGGAAGCCATCTCGGCAATATGTCGAGAAACCAACCAACCGCTGCCAAAATCCGATGCGGAGTTTATCCGCTGTATTTTTGACAGCTTGGCTTTACGATATAAGGATGTTTTAGATAAATTATCGGGTATGATTCCATTTTCCATCGACAAACTTCATGTCATTGGCGGCGGCTCTCAAAATGATTTGCTCAATCAATTGACAGCAAACGCTATCGAGATTCCTGTACTTGCCGGTCCGTCTGAAGCAACTGCCATTGGTAATTGTTTGATGCAGGCGAAAGCTGCCGGATTGGTTGCAGACCGCTGGGAGATACGCAGGATTGTGGCAAGGTCGTTTCCGGTGCGGGAGTATGTGCCAAAGGGTTGAATAACTGAATGATTGAATAACTGAATAACTGAAAAAATATGAAAGAAAATGTGATTTGCAAAACGTATGAGATTGCGAAAGAGAGGTATCAGGCTTTGGGGGTTGATACCGACAACGCCATGGCATTATTGAGAAGTATTCCTTTGTCGATGCATTGTTGGCAGGCAGATGATGTGGTTGGGTTTGAAAATCAAGGCGGTGAATTGACAGGTGGCATCCAGGTGACCGGCAATTATCCCGGAAAAGCCCGCACAATGGATGAGCTTCGCGCCGATATCTTGAAAGCCCAATCCTTGATTGCTGGCAACCATCGTGTAAGTCTGCATGAGATTTATGGTGATTTTCAGGGCAAAACCGTAGATCGCAACGAAGTGGAATCTGTTCATTTCCAAAGCTGGATGGAGTGGGCAAGAGAGTCGGGAATCAAATTGGATTTCAATTCGACCTCATTTTCACATCCGAAAAGCGGAAACCTGACATTAGCTAATCCGGATAAAGAAATCCGTGACTTCTGGATCGAACACACCAAACGTTGCCGTGCAGTCAGTGAAGCAATCGGAAAATATCAGGGAGACCCATGTGTCATGAATCTTTGGATACACGACGGAAGCAAGGAAGTTCCGGCTAACCGGTTAAAATACCGCAGGATATTGGAACAGTCATTAGACGAAATTTTTGCTGTGGATTATCAAAACATGAAAGATTGTATAGAAGCCAAACTATTTGGTATCGGTTTGGAAAGTTATACAGTCGGTTCGTATGATTTCTATTTGGGGTATGGTGCAAAAAAAGGCAAAATCGTCACATTAGATACCGGACACTTCCACTTGTCGGAAAGCATAGCCGACAAGATTTCGTCTTTATTGCTTTTTACACCCGAAATCATGTTGCACGTAAGCCGTCCGATTCGTTGGGATAGCGACCATGTCGTGATCATAAACGACGAATTGTTGGATTTAACACGCGAGATTGTCCGTTGCGAAGCGCTTGACCGCATACATATCGGGCTTGATTATTTCGATGCAACCATCAATCGCGTTGGCGCTTATGTGATTGGATGCCGTGCAGTTCAGAAAGCGCTATTACTTGCATTGCTTGAACCACGCCACCTGTTGGAGCAGTATGAAAGTGAGGAACGCTTTTTCGAACGGTTGGCTTTGCAGGAAGAATTGAAAAATCTTCCCTGGAATTCCGTATGGGACATGTTTTGTTTGCAAAACGGAGTACCTGTCGCCGATGGATATATTGCCGATATCCAACAATATGAAAAAGAAGTGACCAATAAACGGTAAAATAAAATACAAATCATTAATATAGCATGAATATCATCGAATGAAATCACAAAAAGGAAGTTTAAAAAGTACAATAACCGTATCGTTAACCAATTATTTGGATGCAGGATCAATTGTAGCCGGAGCAAGCGGATTGACCCTCTGGCAAAACTATTTGGGATTGACAGAGTCCAATCTCGGATGGCTCAACGCCATAAGCGCCAACTGTTTCGGAGCAGCCTTGGGAGCAATCATCGGTGGCCGTCTTGCAGACAAATACGGACGAAAAACAATTTACACCTACAATATGCTACTCTACATGTTGGGTGTGGGTATTATCATGTTTTCTTCCAATTTTCCGATGTTGCTTGCCGGTTTTTTGGTTACGGGAATTTCTGTAGGGGTTGGCGTACCGCCTTCGTGGACCTACATCTCCGAAACTTCGGAAGCGAACAATCGCGGGCGTAACATTGGCATTTCCCAGTTGGCATGGTCTGTCGGACCGGCCATTATCTTTTTGCTCGGATGGCTGTTTGCCCCGACAGGCCCTTTGGGCGGTGAAGTGCGTAGCTTGGGCGCTCTGATACTTCAGACAAGTGAGGCAACAGCGCTCGACCTGTTTGGCAACCGATTGATATTTTTCACCCTCTTTGTTGTCGCATTCATTGCTTGGCTTCTGCAACGCAGATTAGATGAATCGGCCGAATGGATTAATCTGAAAACCCAAAGAACGGTTGCAAAACAGGAGAATCCTTATAAGGAACTGTTTGCGAATATAATTAATGTCAAGGCAATCATTTTTCTGGTGGGTATCTACCTGACTTGGAATTTTGTAGCGGGCGCCATGGGATTCTTTATGCCCCATGTCTATGAGACTGCAGGCGGACTGAGCAACGAAACTGCCAATTTCCTGCACATGGCCATGTGGGGGTTGACAGCGCTGTTTTCTTACCTTGGATTTTCACTGCTCGCCGATAAAGTAAATCAACGTTTACTATATGCTTTCGGCACATTGCTTGGCGTAGTTGCCTGGATCGTTCTCACTTTTGTCGGAATAACCAATTCCACAGCGCTTTGGGCGTTTGTGATTCTTTGGGGTGTTCATGCAGGATTTGGGGTGCAGGCTTTTTATGCTTTGTGGGCTTCAGAATTGTTTCACGCACGATATCGCGCTGCGGCACAAGGGATTATGTTTTTTATTGTGCGAGGCGGAGCCGCAATTTGGTCGTTTGTATTTACAGGAGTCTATGCCACTGCGGGTTTTTATACGGCGGGTCAGATGATGGTTGGTTTAATGGTCGTAGCCCTGATCGTTGGAATGATCTGGACACCTGACACACGAGGGAAATCCTTGAAACAAATCTCGGCTGAAAGGTATGGAAATAAGTAAATTGATTGTAGACTTACAAGTAAAGGAAAATATAACACTATCTTCAACATACAGCTTGTTGAAATTGACTTCCGACAAACGGTTGCCGGAGATGAAGCCGGGGCAGTTTGTGGAAGTCCGCGTGGATGGCTCACCTCAGACATTTTTGCGCCGTCCGATTTCAATTAATTATATAGACAAGGCCGCCCATGAGGTATGGTTATTGATTCAGCAGATTGGTGAAGGTACGCGGCGAATGGCAATGTACAGGGTAGGGGAGACTGTTAACTTGCTGATGCCGTTGGGTAATGGTTTTTCCATTCCTTTATACACTACCGGATTGCGTTTGTTGTTGATTGGAGGAGGAGTGGGGACGGCTCCGTTGTTGTTTCTTGGCGATGTACTGAAACAGGCCGGTTTTGAACCTGTCTTTTTGTTGGGAGCACGTTCAAAAGATGACCTGGTGCAACTTCCCGATTTCAGACAGCGGGGAATGGTCCATATCACAACCGAGGACGGTTTGATGGGCGAAAAAGGGTATGTAACCGACCATTCCGTACTGTGTAATGAAACGTTCGACTATGTTTACACCTGCGGCCCAAAACCGATGATGGTTGCAGTAGCCCGTTATGCTGCTTCGCGAGGCATCCCTTGCGAGGCATCTTTGGAAAACACAATGGCATGTGGCATCGGCGCCTGCCTGTGTTGTGTGGAGCAAACAAAGAAAGGGCACAAATGCGTTTGCACCGAAGGCCCTGTTTTTAATATAAATCAATTGACATGGCTGAGTTGACGACAAAGATTGGCGGATTGACTTTGAAAAATCCGGTGCTTACCGCTTCGGGAACGTTCGGGTATGGTCTTGAATATGCTGATTTTATGGATATTTCACGTTTAGGCGGGATCGTTGTGAAAGGAACAACGGATGAGCCGAGGGAAGGCAATCCGTATCCACGCATGGCCGAAACGGCTTCCGGAATGTTGAATGCAGTCGGATTGCAAAACAAGGGAGCCGATTATTTTGTAACGGAAATTTATCCCGCAATCAAGGACATCGAAACGAATTGGATTGTCAATGTGAGCGGTTCGTCAATAGAGACTTATGTGGCATGTGCCGAAAAGATGGCTTTATTGGAACGGATTCCGGCGATAGAGTTAAATATTTCGTGTCCGAATGTCAGACAGGGCGGGATGGCTTTCGGGGTGACAGCGAAAGGAGCTGCCGAAGTAGTTCGCGCTGTGCGAAACATATATTCGAAAACATTGATTGTAAAATTATCGCCGAACGTGACGGATATTGCGGAAATTGCGCGTGCCGTCGAAGCAGAAGGGGCCGATGCCGTTTCTTTGATTAATACATTGCTTGGCATGGCGATTGATGCGGAGAAACGGAGGCCTGTCCTGTCTACCGTAACGGGAGGCCTGTCAGGACCTTGTATCAAACCGATTGCACTCCGGATGGTTTGGCAAACATACCGGGCGGTGAAAATCCCGGTGATTGGTATGGGTGGAATTGCTAACTGGAAAGATGCCGTCGAGTTTATGCTGGCAGGCGCAACAGCTGTACAAGTTGGAACCTATAATTTTATTGATCCGGCTGTAACGGAAAAAGTGATACACGGCATCAATGCGTATTGCGACCGGCACGGATTTCGTTCGGTAAGCGAAATGGTAGGAGGGCTTAAGATTGGTTAGATATAAGCTCTTCAACAAATACATATTATTGACACGATAATGAAATGAAAAAAATCTTACTAACTGTTTTCGCATTTTTCCTGTTTAAAGCCGTTCAGGCTCAAAATATACCGATTCCGGATGCGAATTTCAAAGCGTATTTGGTGGCTAATTTTGACACGAACGGCGATGGTGAAATATCACAGGCGGAAGCAGCTCAGGTAAAAGTGATCGAATGTACAGATAAACCTTTGTCGTCGCTCGAAGGAATAGAACATTTTACCGCACTGGAAGAACTCGATTGTTCGTATGCCAATTTCTTTGAACGGGGCGGACTGAC